>URDE01000067.1:0-9727 GCA_900546525.1 uncultured Collinsella sp. | reverse complement strand
AGCATGAGCACGTTAAGTCCATAGCCCGTGGCGCGCAGCGCGAGCCCCAGCGCAGCCGTCGTCTTGCCCTTGCCGTCGCCCGTATAGATTTGAACCTTGCCGACTTCCAGTGATGCCATCTCTGTCCTTTCGTGCCCGGCGTCGGTTTATCGCCGTCCGGGTTGGGTATTCTAGATAGCATTATCAACCCCAGTAGATGGAGTTCAAGCAGATGGAGATGGATGACAACAAACGTAGACGGAATATGATCCTCTACGTGCTCATCGCCTTCGTCGTCTACCTCGTGCTCTCGACCGTTCTGTTCCCCAACATCGGTCACACGCAGCAGATTACGAAGACCGATTATTCGACGTTTGTCAAAGCGCTCGATAAGAAAAGCGTCGACAAGGTCGAGTACAACACGGATGATTACACGATTTATTACACCAAGAAGGGCGAGGACGAGAATATCGCCTACAAGACGACCGGCGTGCCGAATGATGCGGGTTTTACCGATCGCGTGCTTGAATCCGGTGCGTCCCTGGAGTCGGTCGTTCCCGATAAAAACTCGGGTCTGATGACCTACTACCTTCTTACACTCATCCTTCCCATGGCGATTTTCTTCCTTATCGGTTGGTGGCTCAACCGCCGTATGAAGAAGGCCATGGGTGATGACGGCCCGTCGATGAACTTTGGCGGCGGCTTTGGCGGCGGCGGACTGGGCAAGTCCGGCGCTCGCGTGATTGCCTCCAAGGATGTTGGCGTGACCTTTAAGGACGTCGCCGGCCAGGAAGAGGCCAAGGAGTCCCTCAAGGAGGTCGTCGACTTTCTGGAGAATCCGCAGCGCTACGAGGAGATCGGCGCCAAGCTTCCGCGCGGTGCTCTCCTTGTCGGTCCTCCGGGTACCGGTAAGACCCTGCTTGCCAAGGCTGTTGCCGGCGAGGCGGGCGTGCCGTTCTTTAGCATTTCGGGTTCTGAGTTCGTTGAGATGTTCGTCGGCCGCGGTGCCGCCAAGGTTCGTGACCTGTTTAAGCAGGCCAAGGAAAAGGCCCCGTGTATCGTCTTTATCGATGAGATCGATACCATCGGCAAGAAGCGCGATGGCGGCGGCTTTAGTGGCAACGACGAGCGCGAGCAGACGCTCAACCAGCTGCTGACCGAGATGGACGGCTTCGATAACCACAAGGGCATCGTCGTCCTCGCTGCGACCAACCGTCCCGACAGCCTCGATCCCGCCCTGCTGCGCCCCGGTCGTTTTGACCGCCGCATTCCCGTTGAGCTGCCCGACCTGACTGGCCGCAAGAACATCCTCGAGCTGCATGCCAAGAGCGTGAAGACGCAGCCGCCGATCGACCTGACCGCTATTGCCCGCGCCACGCCCGGTGCCTCGGGCGCCGACCTTGCCAATATCATCAACGAGGGTGCCCTGCGCGCTGTTCGCGAAGGCCGCAAGCGCGCGACCCAGGACGACTTCGAGGAGTCGGTGGAGGTCGTCATTGCCGGCCAGCAGCGTAAGTCCACGGTGCTTTCCGACCACGAGAAGCAGGTCGTTTCCTACCACGAGATCGGTCATGCCATCGTCGCTGCCCGCCAAAAGGGTTCCGCGCCGGTTACCAAGATCACCATCGTGCCGCGCACGAGCGGCGCTCTGGGCTACACCATGCAGGTCGAGGAGGACGAGCGCTTCCTGACCACGCGCCAGGAGGTCCTGGACAAGCTCGCCGTCTACTGCGGTGGACGTGCCGCGGAGGAGCTCATCTTTGGCGAGATGACGACTGGTGCTGCCAACGATATCGAGCAGGCCACCAAACTCGCCCGTAACATGGTGACGCGCTTTGGTATGTCCGATGAGTTTGGCATGATGGCGCTCGGTACCGTCCAGAACGCGTACCTCAACCAGGACACGTCGCTCACCTGCGCCCCCGGTACGGCCGAGCGCGTGGACGCGATTGTCGCCAAGCTGATCGAGGACGCGCATGATCGCGCCCTGCAGATCCTGAAGGAGAACAAGTTCAAGCTCCATGAGTTGGCTCGTTATCTGTACAAGAAGGAGACGATCACGGGCGAGGAGTTCATGAACCTCCTCACACGCGAAAATCCGCTGATGCCAAAGCAACAGTAACGTTGCGTTCGGGACAGTAAATATCGACGCCCCATTTGAGTGCCTATCTCAAATGGGGCGTTTTGCTTAGGAGGGATGCACATGAAGATCGTGGTGAGCGCCTGCTTGATGGGCGAGAGCTGCAAGTATAACGGTCTCGATAATTACCATCGCGAGCTGGTCGAGGCCTGCGAGCGTACGGGGACCGAGGTCCTCTTGGTGTGCCCTGAGGTCTTTGGGGGCCTGCCCACGCCGCGCAAGCCGTCCGAGATTGTGAACGGCGAGGTTCGTACCTGCGAGGGCGTGTCCGTTGACCGGGAATTCCGCCTGGGCGCTCAACGTGCGCTCGATATGTGTGAGCAGGCGGGCGGTCCGGAAGAGATCGCCGCGTGTGTCTTGCAGGACCGCAGTCCCTCGTGTGGTGCGGGGCGCATCTACGACGGCACCTTTAGCGGTACGCTCACCGCGGGCAACGGCGTTTTCGTCGATCTGTTGCTGCGTCACGGCTACCGCGTCATTCCGGCTAGCGAGTTCGACCCCAAAATACTTGAGCAATAAAAAACCACCACAAAGGTGCCTGTCCCCTTTGTGGTGGTTTTGGGCTAGGCCTAGAGCGTGTGGCCGTAGGCGTTGGCGGTCTTGATGGCGGCGGCGAACTTCTCGTCGGTGAAGGGCTCCGGGTTGCCCTGCTTCCACTCGTTGGTGGCGTGCGCATAATCACACAGCGCCGGGATGTCGGCCTCGGAAAGCCCGACCTGCTCAAGCGTCACGGGCAGCCCCATCTGCTTGTTAAAGGCAGCGTAGCGCTCAAGGTTCTCGGTGTCGCCCGTGTAGGCGAACAACACCAGCACGCCCAGGCTTACGACTTCGCCGTGTAGGTAGGAGCCCTCGCGCGGAATGCTGCAGGTGGCATTGTAGAACGCGTGCGCTACGCTCGAGTTGTAGTAGTAATCGTTCTGGTTGGTCAGGTTGGAAACGTAGCCCGTGTTGACCACGATGTCGAGCGCGATTTGCCTGACGGCCTCGCTCGACAGGTCCTGGCGTACGTCCTCAAGACCCTGGACGCCATAGGTAAACAGCGGCTCGGAACAGGTGTGAGCGAGTGCCAGGCCAAGACCGGCGGTGTGCTCCAAATTACCGGCGCTCGTGGCGTACTCGACCTCGGGCTGCTTGGACAGGGCATCGCCTACACCGGCCCAGAAGTACTCTGCTGGCGCCTCAGCGATGATCTTGGGGTTGATGAAGATGTGCGCGGGGCGGTTGGGGTACGAATAGCCCTCGAGCGAGCCGTCGTCGTTGTAGACAACGGCAATGGCGGTCGCGGCGGAGCAGTTGGAGCAGATCGTCGGCACGGTAAAGACGATCTTCTTGAGCTCGATGGCCGCCGTCTTGACGGTATCGAGCGCCTTGCCGCCGCCGCAAGCAATGAGCACGTCGGCTTCCTGGCAGGCGGGGGAGTTTACGACCTTGGCGATATTGGCACGCGTACTGTTGGTACCGTAGACGCGCGTCTCCAGGACCTCGACATCGGTATCTTCAAGTGCCGCCTCGATTCCCGGCAGCGCCGCAGCCAGGGCTCGCTTGCCGCCAATGATGGCGACCTTGGTCGCTCCGTACTCGGCCAGTGCGGCGGGCAGCTCGGTAAAGCAATCCTCGCCAACGGTATAATCACTCATTCCAATCGTGCGCATGGCAACCTTCTTTCTTTCGATAAAGTGCTTTCAGGTATTTTGCTCCTAGAGAAGGTCCACAGCCGCGAGAAATTTCGAACGTATAAAACCAGTGTTGAGGGTTTTTCGCCGGCGCGGAACGTGCTAGCATACTCCGCATAAGCGTTGATGGGGACGAGTAGTCGGCCGTCCGCATGTTACAGAGAGCGGGGAGCGCTGAGAACCCGTGCATGCGACCGATGAAAATCACCCCGGAGCTGCGGTCCCAACGGACGCGTCGCACAGGCTCGTCTTAGTAGATATCGCCGAGATGGTCGTCGATACAGGCCAGCCGAGTAACGGATGCGAGCGCGCGAATACGCGGGCGAGGGCATCTAAGCTGGGTGGTTAAACGAAGAGCTTTTGCGGGCGTACAGTCCGTTTTGTGGCGCTTCGTCCCAGCTTGTAGGGACGGGCGCTTTTTTGGTGCCCAACGGGCGTGCGCGCCCACGACATGAAAGGGGTACCGTGGCAAACGAGTACAAGCAGACGATGAATCTGCCCAAGACCGGTTTTCCCATGCGTGCCGGTCTTTCCAAGTCCGAGCCCAAGCGACTCAAGGACTGGCAGGACAACAAGGTCTACGAGCAGGTTCTGAAGAAGAACGAGGGTCACAAGAAGTTCGTGCTGCACGACGGCCCTCCGTACGCCAACGGCCCGATCCACATCGGCCACGCCATGAACAAGATCTCCAAGGACATGATCAACCGTTACTGGATGATGCAGGGCTATGAGGTTCCCTATGTCCCCGGTTGGGACTGCCATGGTCAGCCGATCGAGCATAAGGTCGAGGAGAAGCTCGGCACCGAGAAGTTCAACCAGACCTCCACGGCTAAGATCCGCGAGCTTTGCAACAAGTTCGCTGTCGAGAACATCGAGCTGCAGAAGGCCGGCTTCCGTCGCCTGGGCGTGCTCGGCGATTGGGACAACCCCTATCTGACGCTCTATCACCAGCATGACGCCGCCGACATCGAGGTTTTCAAGGCCATGTTCGACAAGGGCATGATCTATCGCGGTCACAAGCCGGTTCACTGGTGCAAGCACTGCCACACCGCGCTGGCCGAGGCTGAGATCGAGTACTCCGACGAGACGAGCCCCTCCATCTTCGTGCGCTTTGAGATGACCTCCAAGCCCGCCGGCCTCGAGAACTTCGACGGCCCGGTCGACTTTATCATCTGGACGACCACGCCGTGGACCATCCCCTCTGACCAGGCCGTTTCCCTTAAGCCCGGCGCCGCCTATGTCGCCGTTGAGCACGATGGCCGTGCCGAGGTCATGCTCGAGGACCTGGCTCCCAAGTGCTGCGAGGAGTTTGGCTGGGAGTACACCCCGGTTATGATCGACGGCAAGCCCTATGTGGTTCCCGCCGAGACCTTCCACCACATCCACTACAAACAGCCGATCTTTGACGGTGTTGAGGGCGTGGCACTGCTGGCCGATTACGTCGGTGTCGACGACGGTACCGGTATCGTCCACAACTCGCCCGGCCACGGCGTCGACGACTACTTTGCCTGCCTCAAGGAGGGCATCACCGACATCTGCATGCCGGTCGATGACGACGGCAAGTTCTACACCGGCGAGGAGTTTGGCACCGGTGGTCCCTTCAGCGGTATCGATACCGATGAGGCCAACCCGCATATCATCGAGTTCCTGCGCGAGCGCGGCACCCTGGTCCTCGAGAAGAAGATCACGCACAGCTATCCGCACTGCTGGCGCTGCAAGCACCCGGTGCTCTTCCGTGCTACTGACCAGTGGTTTGTCTCGATGGACAAGACCGGTTTGCGCGAGCAGGCTGGCAAAGAGGTCCGCGAGAACGTCAAGTGGTATCCGGCCCACGCGGCCAACCGCATCGGTGCCATGGTCGAGCAGCGTCCCGACTGGTGCATCAGCCGTCAGCGCAACTGGGGCGTGCCTATCCCCAGCTACACCTGCGCCGACTGCGGCGAGAAGGTCATGAACGATGCCACGCTCGACGCCGTCATCAAGCTCTTCCATGAGAAGGGCTCCGACGCCTGGTTCACCGACGCTCCCGAGAGCTACCTGGGCGAGGCCTGCGTCTGCCCCAAGTGCGGCGGCCATCACCTCAAGGCCGATAAGGACATCCTCGACGTGTGGTGGGACTCCGGCGTGTCTTGGAAGGCCGTATGCGAGTATCGCCCCGAGCTTGAGTACCCGGCTGACGTGTATCTCGAGGGCTCCGACCAGCACCGCGGTTGGTTCCAGAGCTCGCTGCTGACCTCGGTGGGTGCCAACGGTCACGCTCCGTACAAGGCAGTCGTCTCGCAGGGCTTCACGCTCGACGGCCAGGGCCGCAAGATGTCCAAGTCGCTCGGCAACGTCATCGACCCCAACAAGGTCTGCGACGAGATGGGCGCCGACATCATCCGCCTGTGGGTTGCCTCCGTCGACACCAGTTCCGACGTTTCCATCGACCACGAGATTCTCGCTCGTACGTCCGATGCCTACCGTCGTTTCCGCAACACGCTGCGCTTCCTGCTCTCCGAGCTCGAGGGTCAGTTTGAGCCCGAGACCGACGGCGTCGCCTTTGCCGACCTGCTGCCGCTCGACAAGCTCATGGTTGCCCGCCTGACCCAGGTCCAGGCCGAGGTCGACGATGCCTACGCCAGCTACGAGTTCCCGCGCGCCTACCGTGCGCTTTACGACTTTGTGGTTACCGAGCTCTCCAACGTGTATCTCGACGCCCTGAAGGACCGTCTGTACTGCGAGAAGCCCGGCTCTCTCGAGCGCCGCAGCGCCCAAACCGTGCTGGCCGAGCTCTTCTCGATGCTCATGCGCGACCTGCAGCCGATCCTGTCCTACACGGTCGACGAGGCCATGGCCTATGCGCCCGCCGGCTGCGTCGATCACCAGAAGTACGCCGCGCTGCTCGATTGGTACAAGTCGCCTATCACGGTCGACGAGGCCAATGAGTTTGAGGGCGTGCTCGAGGCTTCGCTCGAGCTCCGTAGCGCCGTGACCAAGGCCCTTGAGGATGCCCGTTCCGCTGGCACCTTCACCAAGAGCCAGCAGGTCCGCGTCAAGGCGGTCGTTCCCGCCGAGATGTACGCGCTGCTGACCGGTGACAAAGCCGTCGACCTGGCCGAGTTCTACATCGTCTCCGATGTTGAGCTGACCCAGGGCGACGAGCTTTCCGTTGCTATTGAGGCTGCCGAGGGCGAGTGCTGCGACCGTTGCTGGAACTATCGCACCACCGTCGGCGAGTACAACGGCCACGCGCATATCTGCAAGCGCTGCGCCGACGCTTTGTAGGTTACGGCGTTCGTAGAACGCCGTAACCTACCGACGCTGCGCGGGCCGCATTTGGACAATCTGACGTTCAATTTCAAGGGCGCGACCGAAAGGTCAGCGCCCTTTCATTTCACGTCACCTTGTCTCAAATGCGACCTGCTCGCTCATTTATGCTCTACCTGCGGTGTTTCCGTTCTTGGGAGATTTGTCGCTTCTTGCTTGCGTCAATGTATGATTATCTACTGCGTTAAACGGAATTCGATTGTTCTTGAGGGTAGGGGATTTCTTTGGGTCGTGGTGCGGATATGACGCCGCCTTTGCGTTGGCGGTTGGGTGTTGCTGGTGGGGTGGCGCTCGTTGTGCTTCTTGTTGACCAGCTGACCAAGCTTGCGGTTCGTGCCGTGGGCGATGCCCTGCATATGACCGTTATCCCCGGCGTGATCGATTTTCTGTTTGTCCGCAATATCGGAGCCGCCTTTAGTATGGGCGAGGGGCATGGCGTTGCTTTCGCCGTGCTGGCGCTTGCAGTTATCGTCGCCATTGCCGTGTACCTGGTTCGCGCGTCTCAGCTCGCTCGCCTAGAGGTCGTGGGCATGGCCATGGTTGCGGGCGGCGCCATCGGCAACGCGATCGATCGTCTTGTCTTTGGCTTCGTGACCGATTTTATCGCCACCACGTTCATCGACTTTCCCGTCTTTAACGTGGCTGATATCGGCATTACGGTCGGTGTTGTGCTGGCGCTTATCGGTTACATGTTCTTGAGCCCCGCCGCTCGCGAGGTCGATGCGACCGCTGAGCTCAACGCCCGTGACGAGGCCCGCGCCAAACGCAAAGCCAAACAGCGTGGGGAGCGTGCCCGCAAGATTCGCGAAAGGAATGAGCGCTAATGGCCGACATCCATATTCTTGTTGCCGACGATTGCGCTGGTCAGCGTCTCGACGCTTATCTGGGCGCCAACGATGGCTGTCCCACGCGTTCTGCCTGCGCACATCTGATCGAGGGCGGCGCCGTTGCCGTCAACGGCGAGACCTACCTATCAAAAAAGTATGCCGTTCGTGCCGGCGACCGTATCTCGGTTGACCTGCCCGAGCCGCACGACCCCACCGATGTGATTCCCGAAGCCATTCCCCTCGATATCCGTTACGAGGACGACTACCTTATCGTGCTCTCAAAGCAGCGCGGCCTGGTGTGCCATCCCGCCCATGGCCACGAGAGCGGCACCCTTGCGAACGCCCTGGTCTACCACTGCGGCATCGACCATCTGGGTACCGTGCAGGGTGAGGACCGCCCCGGCATCGTGCATCGCCTGGATCGCGATACCTCGGGCCTTATGCTCGCGGCAAAAGACGACGACACCCAGCGCGCGCTTCAAAATCTCATCCGCACGCGCACGCTCGACCGTCGCTATATCACGCTCGTTCACGGTCACATCGCCATGGACGAGGGCACTATCAACACTGGTATTGCCCGATCGACGCGCGACCGCGTGAAGATGGCGGTTTCCGATGACCCCTTTGCGCGCCAGGCCATCACGACTTTCAAGGTGCTCGAGCGCTTTGATTCCACGCGCTTTGACGACGGCTATACGCTCGTCGAGTGCCATCTGTTTACCGGTCGCACGCATCAGATTCGTGTGCATATGCGCCATATCAACCATGCCTGCGTGGGCGACCCGCTCTACGGTAAGTGCGATGCGCGTGCCGATCAGGGTCTGACCAGGCAGTTCCTTCATTCCTGGCGCGTGGCGTTCGACCATCCCGTGACGGGCGAGCGCATCGAGTGCCGCGATGAGCTGCCGTGGGACCTTGCCGCGGTTCTGGATGACCTTGCCCCGCGCTCGCTTGGCCGCACCGCTGCCGGTGACGAAATCGTTCCGCAGCTCGGTCTGCTCGAAGCCTAGCCAGTATTAGGTGGTTTCTTGAACTCGGTAAGCCTGCGGTAAGATATACGTTCGTTTACGTAATGCGTTCTCGGGAGCCTGCATGCTCGCCTTTTTACAAACCAACACACCCATCGTGATCTTCAACCAGATTGTCGTCACGCTGCTCACGGTCTGCTTTCTGTACCAGGTGGTCTTCTTTGTCATCGGTGCTCTTCGTGGCGAGGTCGCGCCTCCCAAGGCCAAAAAACTCCACCGTTATGCGTTCTTTATCGCGGCGCATAACGAGGAAGCCGTGATCGCCAACCTCGTACGCTCCATCAAGGATCAGGACTATCCGTCCGAGCTTATCGAGGTCTTCGTCGTCGCCGACGCCTGCACCGACAACACGGCGCAGCTTGCGCGCGAGGCCGGTGCCATTGTTTACGAGCGCAATGATCTGGCCCGTAAGGGCAAGAGCTGGGTCATGGACTTTGGTTTCGACCGTATCCTTAACGAGTATCCCGACACGTTTGAGGGCTACTTCATCTTCGATGCCGACAACGTTATCTCCCGCGATTACGTGTCTAAGATGAACGATGCCTTTGACCAGGGTTTCCATGTGGTCACGAGCTATCGCAACTCCAAGAACTTCGGCAGCTCGTGGATCTCGGCGGCTAATGCTACGTGGTATCTGCGAGAGGCGCGCTTTCTCAACAACGCGCGTAATATCTGCAAGACGTCCTGCGCTGTCTCGGGTTCGGGTTACCTTATCTCGGCGAGCGTGATCGAGGGCATGCACGGTTGGCAGTTCCATACGCTGACCGAGGA
>URDE01000066.1:0-10066 GCA_900546525.1 uncultured Collinsella sp. | reverse complement strand
GTGATGGTGCCGCCGTGGCCGGCCTCGGTCATGATCTTGGCGGCAGCCTGGTGGCCGTTAAAGACAGCGACGACGTTGAGGCCCATAACTTTGGCGAACTCCTCGGCTGTATAGTCCAAAAGGGGCGAGCGCTGGGAGATTCCGGCGTTGTTGACGACCGTATCGAGACCGCCCATGTCGGCTGCAGCCTGGGTAAAGGCCTCGGTCACGGCTTCGAGTGAGGTGAGGTCGCAGGAGCGACCCCAGACCTTGGCGTCGGGATAGACGGCTGTCAGCTTCTCAACGGCCGCATCGGCGGTCTCCTGACGCGAGCCAAAGACGGTGACGGCGGCACCCTCCTCGATAAAGCGGCAGGCGATGGCATAGCCGATACCGCGCGTGCCTCCGGTGATGATTGCTTTCTTGCCCTCGAGCAACATGGTGCCTCCATTCTTCGGGGGGTGGACGTACGCAGCACAGGATAGCGGCGGACAAAAGCAAACATGCCTGCTTATCGGTGAGCGGTATCCCTGGTTGACACCGAACGGTCAAATTGTTCAAACGCGGATCGCGTCAATGCGCCCCGAGCGTGCAAATAAAAGGGCTCCCGTCCAAGACCAGACGGGAGCCCTTCGAGCAAATGCGTTGTGGGGTGTAAACCGAACTAGTTAGCCATGACGCCTTCGGTCCAGGCCTCGACGTCCTCGATGCGCAGGACGTTGGCGACCTCGGCCACGCAGTCGACGCTGGCAAGCTCGGCGGCGGCAGCCTGGACGTCCTTCTCGAGTGCGCGGTGCGTCAGGAAGATGACCGAGCAGGCATCGCTGACACCCGACTTGCCGTCCTCGACTTGGTTGATGAGCGAGATCGAAATGTTGTGCTTGGCAAAGATGTCGACCGTCTCGGACAGGGCGCCCACGCGGTCGGCGACCTTCAGGCGCACATAGTACTTGGTCTGGAGCTCGTCCATGGGCTTAAAGACGAGGTTGTGACCATAGGGCTCAATCTCGGGCAGCGGAGCCACGCCCCGGCTGATCTGCTCGGAGAGCGACAGGATATCGCCCACGACGGCGCTCGCGGTGGGGAAGGAGCCTGCGCCGGCACCGTAGAACATGGTCTCGCCCACGGCGTCGCCCACTACGTAAACAGCGTTCATGGCGCCGTTGACCTTGGCAAGCATGTGGTCGGCGGGGATCAGCGTGGGATGCACGCGGACGTCGACGCCGGCGTCGGTGTTGCGGGCGATGCCGAGCAGCTTAATGGTGTAGCCGAGCTCACGGGCCTGGGCGATGTCCTCGGCGCCGATGGTGCGGATACCCTGCTGGTACACATCATCGGTGGTAACGCGGGTGCCAAAGCCGATGGAGGCGAGGATGGCCGTCTTGCTGGCGGCGTCGAAGCCGTCGACGTCGGCGGACGGGTCGGCCTCGGCATAGCCCTTGGCCTGCGCGTCGGCGAGCACGTCGGCGTAATCGGCGCCCTCGGCGTCCATGCGCGACAGGATATAGTTGGTGGTGCCGTTGAGGATGCCGGCGATGGTCAGGATCTTGTTGCCCACCAGGTCGTGCTCAAGCGTGCTCACGATGGGGATGCCGCCGCCGCAACTGGCCTCGCACTTAATCTGCACGCCGCACGCACGCGCCTTCTCGGCAAGCGTCTCGACGTGGCGGCCCAGCAGGGCCTTGTTGGCAGAGACGACGTGCTTGCCGTGCTCAAAGGCAGTGGTAAAGATCTCGGTTGCGGGATGCTCGCCGCCGATCAGCTCGACGACGATGTCGACGGCGGGGTCGGTGACGACGTCGTGCCAGTCACTCGTAAAGGCCTCGCGCTCAATGCCTGCCGACTCGGCCTGCTCCCAAGCAAGCGCGCAGGCGCGGGTCAGCTTAAGGTCGATGCCGTAGGCTGCCAGGTACTCATCGTGGTGGCTCTTGATCAGACGGGCCACGCCGCCGCCGACGGTTCCCAGACCGATGAGGCCGACGTTCACGGTGCGCAGGGGTTCGCTCATAGATAGCTCCTTCGTGCATCTTATGGATGGATTAACCGCTTAAAGGTTGAGTGCATTCTAGCGTGAACCGAGGGCGCGTGCTCGCCAGTTAACAGGAGTCGCACAAAACGGCACCACCGAAACGCTGCGGAAACATTGGAAACACGCTCGCTACAAACGAACTTCCGTAACAAACTGTCAACGTTTGCACCATAAGGTTTGCCCTGTGCGACTGGGGCATGCAGGCGCTCGTCGGCCCCGTCACCACCGGTGCCGCCGTCGCCGTCTCGGGCGAGATCGCCGATGCCTTTGCCGAGCAGGCCAAGGCATCCAAGCTCGACATCGTCGATACCGAGACCTTTAAGGACGACTCCTCCACGAGCTTTATCAACCAGCCGACCAAGGCCATGCGCAAGATCAAGATCGAGGGCCTGACGGGCGAGCTGACGTGGAACGACAAGGGCCAGGTTGAAAAGCCCGCTACGGCATATGTGATTCAGGACGGTAAGTACATCGCCGCCTAAGTGCATATACATCGAGACCGGCGGGCCGTTTTATTCAGGGCAAGGACGCCTGTAACAGAACGGAAACATTACTTTTACATAATAAAGTGGCAATACTGCATAAAGTAATATAAATACGCAGAATTATGGATAAATGAACAAATCCAAAGAAAAGTTGAAATAATCGCCACTTTCCTTAACTAAAGCGTCTACTATTTTGCGAACGCCGAACACGGCGAAGGATGGCCTGTCGGGTAACCGAAACCCGACGAGACTTGAGAGGAGAGCCGCATGTCGAGCCTCACCGGTAAGTCATTGAACCCTGTTATGAATCGCAGGAGCGTTATCGCGAGCGCAGCAGGTCTGGGGGCGATGTCCATTCTAGCTGGCTGCTCCTCCAACGGCGGCGACAGTGGTTCCGCTTCGGGCGACGCTTCGTTTAAGATCGGCACCATCGGCCCGCTGACCGGCGCCAACGCGTCCTACGGCAAGTCCGTTACCCAGGCTGTCGAGCTTGGCTGCAAGGATTTCTCGACCAAGGAGCTGCCGCTTGTCAGCAAGGCCGAGGACGACCAGGCTGACGGCGAGAAGGCCGTCAACGCCTTCAACACCCTGCTCGACTGGGGCATGCAGGCCCTCGTCGGCCCGACCACCACGGGTGCGTCGGTTGCCGTTGCCGCAGAGTGTGGTAACGACCCCGAGACGTTCATGATCACCCCGTCCGCGTCCTCCGAGGACGTTACCAAGGGCAAGGATTGCGTCTTCCAGGTTTGCTTCACCGACCCCAACCAGGGTGTCAACGCTGCCAAGTTCCTGGCGCAGAAGTATGCGAACGAGAAGTTCGTGCTGTTCTATAACTCCGGCGACGCCTATTCTTCGGGCATCGCAGATTCTTTTAAGGCCCAGGCCGCTAAGTCTAAGCTTGAGATTGTCGACGAGGAGACCTTCAAGGACGACTCTGCTACGAGTTTTACCAACCAGCTGACCAAGGCAAAGCAGGCCGGCGCCACCATGATTTTTGCACCGATCTACTACACGCCCGCATCCGTCCTGCTCAAGAACGCCAAGGACATGGGCTACGACGTCAAGATGATGGGCTGCGACGGTATGGACGGTATCCTGGGCGTGGAAGGTTTCGACACCTCTCTGGCCGAGGGTCTGCTGCTCATGACCCCATTCTCCGCCGATGACGAAAAGAATGCCGACTTCGTCAACGCCTACAAGGATAAGTATGGCGAGACTCCGGACCAGTTTGCCGCCGACGCCTACGACGGCGTGCATGCGGTGGTCGAGGCCCTCAAGGAAGCCGGCCTGGGTGCCGACGCCGACCCGACCGAGGTTGCCGAGAAGCTTCCCGAGGCTATGCGCAACATTACCGTCGACGGTCTGACTGGCAAGCTCTCCTGGAACGACAAGGGCCAGGTCCAGAAGGACCCGACGGCGTACGTCATTACCGACGGCAAGTACGTACAGGCCTAATTGGCCGCCTTACATAGAGCGGTTTTGATCCCAAGCAGGGGAGGTTTTGGCCTTCCCTGCTTGCTTGGTATCTAGGGACGATGTAACGTCCCTGTTTCATACATTAACTGGAAACCTATTCGAAAGGGGGATGTGGAACATGACGGTCTTTATCCAATACCTGGTCAACGGCCTGTCCATGGGCAGCGTCTACGCCATCATCGCGTTGGGCTACACCATGGTCTACGGTATCGCCAAGATGCTGAACTTCGCTCACGGCGACGTCATCATGGTCGGTGCCTATGTCTCGTTCTGCGCCACGTCGTATCTCGGCCTCCCGGGCTGGGCATCTGTAGTTCTCTCTTGTGTGGTCTGTACCGTTCTCGGTGTTCTCATCGAGGGTCTGGCATACAAGCCGCTGCGTCAGGCGGGCCCGCTGGCCGTTCTGATCACGGCTATCGGCGTGTCTTACTTCCTGCAGAATGCCGCGCAGCTTCTGTGGGGCGCCACGCCCAAGAACTTTACTTCGCTCGTCACCTTCCAGGTGCCGGAGTTCTTGGCTAAGTTCAACGTAAGCGCCGTCTCGCTCGTCACCATCGTCGCCTGCCTGGTTATCATGGCCGGCCTGATGTTCTTTACAGGTAAGACCAAGATGGGCAAAGCCATGCGCGCCGTGTCCGAGGACAAGGCCGCCGCTCAGCTCATGGGCATCAACGTCAACCGCACCATCTCGATGACGTTCGCCATCGGCTCTGCCCTTGCCGCCATCGCCGGCGTGCTGCTGTGCTCCTACTCGCCGGTCCTGCAGCCTACGACGGGCGCCATGCCTGGCATCAAGGCCTTCGACGCCGCCGTCTTCGGTGGCATCGGTTCCAT
This sequence comes from uncultured Collinsella sp., assembly GCA_900546525.1. Taxonomy (GTDB): domain Bacteria; phylum Actinomycetota; class Coriobacteriia; order Coriobacteriales; family Coriobacteriaceae; genus Collinsella. Next base: position 5,263 of record URDE01000066.1, on the reverse strand, counting down.
CCCCGGCGCCTTTGTCGGTGGCATTCTCATCGGCATCATCGAGGCGATGGCGCAGGCCTACATTTCCACGAGCCTTGCCAACTCCATCGTCTTTGGTGTTTTGATCATCGTCCTGCTCGTCAAGCCTGCCGGCCTCTTGGGCAAGTACGTCCCCGAGAAGGTGTAGGTGAGCGTTATGAAGTTTCTTAAAGACAAGCAGACGCGTCACGACTTTGTCACGTACGCCATGTGCATCGTGGCCTTCGCCATCGTGTTCTTTATGCAGTCGAACCACATGATTCCGCGCATGATCGCCGGTCAGTTGGTTCCTATTACGGCCTACATTGTCATGGCCATTTCCCTCAACCTTGTCGTCGGCATCGCGGGCGACCTGTCGCTGGGCCATGCGGGCTTTATGAGTGTCGGCGCCTACACGGGCATCGTCACCGCGGTCGCGCTGGAGAGCGCCGTTCCGTCCGACCCGATGCGTCTGATCATCAGCATTGTGGTCGGCGCAATCGCCGCTGCCATCTTGGGCTTCTTGATTGGTATTCCGGTCCTGCGCCTGAGCGGCGACTATCTGGCCATCGTGACCCTGGCTTTTGGCGAGATTATCAAAGAGATCGTCACTTGCCTTATCGTGGGTGTCGACTCGCGCGGCCTGCACGTGATCTTTAACATCACGGGCAACTCTACGATCGACGACCTGCACCTGCTCGAGGACGGCACCGCTATCATCAAGGGCGCTCAGGGCGCCTCGGGCGTGTCGACGTACTCGACCTTCCTCGCCGGTGCCATCCTGGTCATGGTCGCACTCGTGATTGTGCTCAACCTGGTTCGCAGCCGTACCGGCCGTGCCATTATGGCCGTGCGCGATAACAAGATCGCTGCCGAGTCCGTGGGCATCTCCGTCACCCAGTACCGCATGATCGCCTTCGTGGTTTCTGCTGCCCTTGCCGGCGCTGCCGGAGCCCTCTTCGGCGGTAACTTCTCGCAGCTCTCCGCCACCAAGTTCGACTTCAACACGTCGATTCTCATCCTGGTGTTCGTGGTTCTGGGCGGCCTGGGCAACATGCGCGGCTCCGTCATCGCGGCGGCGCTGCTCACCGTGCTTCCCGAGCTGCTCCGTCAGTTCTCGGACTACCGCATGCTCATCTACGCCATCGTGCTGATCCTGGTTATGATCTTTACCAACAACCCGCAGCTCAAGGCATTCTTCGGTCGCGTTAAGGACCGCTTTGCTTCCAAGAAGGAGGTGGCAGCCGATGCCCAGTAAATTTGAGTTCAAGAAGGGCAAGATGGTCCCGTATCCTTCTGGCGCCATCGTTCCCGACCGCGACCTGGGCGAGCGTCCGGCGCTCGAGTGCATCCACCTGGGTATTGAATTCGGCGGCCTTAAGGCAGTCGACGACTTTAGCCTGACCATCGGCAAGACTGAGATTGCCGGTCTCATCGGCCCCAACGGTGCCGGCAAGACCACGGTCTTCAACCTGCTCACCAAGGTGTACCAGCCCACGCACGGCACCATCTTGCTCGATGGCGAAGACACCTCGGGCAAGTCGGTCTATCAGGTCAACCGCATGGGTATTGCCCGTACCTTCCAGAACATTCGCTTGTTCAACACCATGACGGTGGAGGACAACGTTAAGGTCGGCCTGCACAACCAGGAGCGCTACTCCGGCTTTGAGGGCGTGTTGCGCCTGCCGACGTATTGGAAACACGAGAAGGCCGCCCACGAGCGCGCCATGGAACTGCTGTCCATCTTTGATATGAAGCACCTGGCAAACGAGCAGGCCGGATCGCTGCCTTATGGCGCACAACGTCGTCTGGAGATCGTCCGCGCGCTTGCCACCAACCCCAAGCTACTCCTGCTCGACGAGCCTGCCGCCGGCATGAACCCGTCCGAGACCGCGGAGCTCATGGAGAACATCGTCAAGATCCGTGACACCTTCGGCATTGCCATCATGCTTATCGAGCATGATATGTCGCTCGTTATGAACATCTGCGAGGGCATCTGCGTGCTCAACTTTGGTAAGGTCATCGCCAAGGGCACGGCCGAGGAGATCCAGAACAACGACGCCGTTATCGAGGCGTATCTGGGCAAGCAGGATAAGGGGGAGAACTAAATGGCAGAGCCGATGCTTTCCGTCTACAACATCAACGTCTGGTACGGCGCTATCCACGCCATCAAGGACATCTCCTTTAACGTCAACGAGGGCGAGATCGTGGCCCTGATCGGTGCCAACGGCGCCGGCAAGTCCACGACGCTTAAGACCGTCTCGGGCCTGCTGCGCTCCAAGACCGGCTCCATCAAGTTTATGGGCGAGGGCATTACCCATACGCCCGCCGACAAGCTGGTGAGCAAGGGCCTGGCTCAGGTACCCGAGGGCCGTCGCGCCTTTTTGCAGATGACGGTCGAGGAGAACCTGGAGATGGGCGCCTATACACAGCCCAAGTCCACGGTGGCTCCGGGCCTCGAGCGCGTCTACGAGCAGTTCCCGCGCCTGAAGGAGCGCCGTCGCCAGGTCGCCGGCACCCTTTCGGGCGGCGAGCAGCAGATGCTCGTTATGGGGCGCGCCCTTATGAGCAACCCCAAGCTGCTCATGCTCGACGAGCCTTCCATGGGTTTGGCGCCGATTCTGATTGAGCAGATCTTCCAGATTGTCGAGGACCTGCACAAGGCCGGTACCACGGTGCTTCTGGTCGAGCAGAACGCGCAGATGGCGCTTTCCATCGCCACGCGCGGCTACGTGCTTGAGACCGGCAAGATCACCATGACCGGCACCGGCCAAGAACTCCTGCACGACGATAACGTCCGCAAGGCCTATCTGGGTGGCTAGGAGGTTCCGCCGTTCTACCGAACGGCGGAACAGTCGACGCTGCGCGGGCACCAGAGCGACAACTTGTCATTCAAAGAGGGCGGCATGACCAGAAGGTCTATGCCGCCCTCTTTTCATGCCAATTTGTTCGCTCTGGTGCCCGCTCGCTGTCCGTCCTCTGCCCGCGGCGTTGGAGGTAGTCGTTGGGGACGTTTTCCTTCGTCCCTACCAAATCATTTTGCTCTGTCATGCGGGTTGGTTTTTAAAGTGCGACAATGCTGTATGGAAATAGAAATGTCATCTGGGGGTCTATCTATGCTGTACGAGTTTTGTGCCGAGAACTTTGAGCGGGTGCCGGCGGCTATCGAGGCCGGTGCAAGGCGCATCGAGCTGTGCGATAACCTTGCCGTCGGTGGTACCACGCCCTCGGCCGGCGTTATCAGCGCTACGACCAACTATGCCCACGAACACGATGCACGGGTGATGTGCATGATCCGTCCGCGTGGCGGCGACTTTCACTACAACCAGGATGAGCTGCGCATGATGGAGATGGACTTGGGCCTTGCCGTGAGTGCGGGCGTTGACGGCTTGGTCTTTGGCTGCTGCAAACCCTGCGCTGGCGGATGGGCGCTCGACGAACTTACGCTTGGCGCCCTCGTGATGGCTGCGGCCTGCGCGACCGAGGAATGTAAGCGTGAGCCCATCGACATCACCTTCCACATGGCATTTGACCAGTTCTCGCCCGAGGCTCAGCTCGATGCGATTGATACACTTGCCGACTGCGGCGTTACGCGCATCCTCACGCATGGCGGCACTGCCGGTACGTCGATCGAGGATAATTTCGATCACCTGACTCGTTTAATCGAGTATGCGGGCGATCGTTTGACCATCCTTCCCGGCGGCGGCATCACTACGGCAAATCGCGACGCGGTCGCGGCGGCGCTAGACGTCTCCGAGCTCCATGGCACTAAGATCGTGCCGCTGGAGGTATAACCCGTGGCGCTGGTATTTGACGTTCAGCAGGCGAGCGGTAAGCCCGACGATAATCGTCGCCCTGGCACCGCGTGCCCCTTTTGCGACACGGAGGGACTTGCCAACATCATCCAGCGCGATGGTGACTGCATCTGGCTCGAGAATAAGTTCAAGACCTTGCGGGCCACACGTCAGACCGTATTGATCGAGTCTGCCAATCACGACGCCGACCTGGTGACCTATGAACCGGATGAGCTGCATCATGTGATGCGGTTTGCCCTGGGCTGTTGGCAGCAGATGATCGATTCTCAACAGTACCGCAGTGTGCTCATGTACAAGAACAAAGGCCCGCTTTCGGGCGGCAGCCTCGTCCATCCACACATGCAGATTGTGGGCCTGGAACAGGAGGACGGCTATGCGGCGCTGACCTCAGCCAACTTTGAAGGCATCAGTGTCTGGCAACAGGGGAGAATCTCGGTCGACATCTCAACCGAACCGATCATGGGGTTCTTTGAGGTCAACGTTTCAGCCCCGCAGGGAATCGCCGCCAGCGATGGCGCGCGAGACCAAGCCGAGACGGACCTCTTCGCCGATGCGATTCAGGTAGCTCTGCGCTATATCCTGAACGAGCACCATGGTGGTCGCGCAGAGTCGTACAACTTGTTCTTCTACCACATGGACGGTCGGACCATTGCCAAGGCGCTGCCGCGTTGGGTGGTTTCGCCCTACTTTGTCGGCTATCGTTTGGCCCAGGTTAATGCCGAGACGACGCTCGATATCGATGCTGAGCGCCTGCGCGCGCATCTGGAAACGCTCGTATAGCAAGACTAGCCCCGCGTAATGCGGACAGTCTAGCGTGCCATGGCGTCGCGGCCGGCCTCGACCCGCTTGCGCTGGGCGGCGCGCTCCTCGCCGGTCAGATGCTCAAAGAGATGCCCGATAAGCGAGGCGAGCACCTGCTGAAACAGCGTTCCGCACATGACGGGAAACACGACCTCGCCGGGAAAATACTGTGTGGCGATGACGGCGCCCGAAGAGATATTGCGCATGCCGCAGGTAAAGCACATGGTGGTCGTCTCGTTATACGGCAGGTGCAACGCGCGGGCGACCAGAATGCCCACGACAAAACCGCTGATGGCGAACACCAGAATAAAGAGGGCGACTTCCAGGCGCACCGCGTTCATGTGTAGCACGTACTCGCTCATGGCGGTGGAGTTGGACGCGATGACGCCCATCATCATAAATTTGCAGGCGGGCGAGAGCGCGGGGGAGAGTTTCTCGTGTCCCCAGCCGTGCGTGAGCTCGTTGATCACGATGCCGAGCACGGCGGGGATGGCAATCATAAAGGCCATGTTCTGCATCATGCTCGGAACATCGATTGCGACGGTGGCACCCAACAGGAGCTTGAGCGTGAGCGGAATCGTCACGGGCGATATAACCGAGGACGTCAGGATGATGGTGAGCGCGAGCGGGCCGTTGCCGCCGAACATGCT
>URDE01000065.1:0-10525 GCA_900546525.1 uncultured Collinsella sp. | reverse complement strand
CCGGCGTCGCACACTCCCAATCAAAAAACACCAGCTCAGGCGTAAACAGCGCTTCGTTATCCGCCATGCGCTCACCTCTCTCATCTAGTCACCTGCGACGTTCTTGAATGACCAGTCGTTAAAGAACGTCGCAGGTGACTACCCAAAACAAAGGGTGGCCACGCGCGCCTTGGCGCCAATGACCACCCTGACTACTCGGCTAAATTGTACTGTGCGCCGCTAGCCGCGAGGCGCGTCAATTGCGACCTTGCCGCCCTCCAGCACGTGAACACGGCCGTCGGCGAGCATCTGCACGACCTCGGGATACAGCACGTGCTCAATCGCATGGATGTGTTCCTCGAGCGTATCGACATCCCAGCCCTCCTCAACAGCCAGCGCACGCTGGGCGATGATGGGACCGTTGTCGTAGATCTCGTTGGCAAAATGCACGGTCACGCCAGTTACCTTGACGCCGCGCGCAAAGGCATCGTCAATCGCATGCGCACCGGTAAAGCTCGGCAGCAGCGCCGGGTGTAGGTTGACCACGCGATTGGGAAACGCCGCCAGCAGCGGCGTGTGCACCATGCGCATATAACCGGCCATGACCACATACTCGCAGCCGCGCTCGAGAAGCTCGTGCGCGATGATCTCGTCGGCGGCAATAGGGTCGGCATAGACATCCTTGGACAGCGTGAGCGTCTGGATGCCCGCGCGCTCAGCGCGCTGCAAACCCTTAGCCGAAGGACGGCTCGACACCACAAGCTCAATCGAAACGTTGAGCTTGCCGGCGGCGATCAGATCGATCAGCGCTTGCAGGTTGGTACCCGAACCGCTGATGAGCACACCGATCTTGAGCGGCTCGGCCGTATCGGTGCCGGTCGGACGGGTGTAGGGCACAAAGCCCAGGCCCTCGGCAGCAGCCATCTGCTCGTTAGCGCTCATCGGAGTACACGACCTTACCGGAGCCCTCGACGCACTCGCCCACGCGGAACGGCTTCTCGCCCAGCGCGACCAGAGCCTCGGTCACTGTGGCCTCGTCCTCGGGAGCGACGATCAGGCACAGGCCAACGCCCATGTTGAAGGTCTTGCACGCCTCGTTGGGCGCAAGCTCGGCCTGGCGCGACACATAGGTGATGACGGGCGGAACGTCCCAGCCCATCTCGGCACCGTTGCGGGTGACCACAGCGTCGATGTCGCCGGCGAGCGCGCGGTTGAGGTTCTCGGTAATACCGCCGCCGGTGATGTGGGCAATCGCGTGCACCGGAGCGCCACCGCGGAGCAGCTCCAGAATCGGCTTGACGTAAATGCGCGTGGGAGCCAACAGGGCGTCGGCCAGCGACACGCCACCGAGCTCCTCGAGCGGACGGCTCAGCTCCTCGGCCTTAGCGGCGGCCTCGAGCGTGCCCGGTTTGATGCCGTCGACGCCGATGACCTTGCGAACGAGCGAGTAGCCGTTGGAGTGCACGCCGGTGGAAGGCAGGCCCAGGATCACATCGCCGGGGCGAACGTTCGCGGGGTCGAGCATCTTGGGACGGTCGACAACGCCCACGGTAAAGCCGGCGAGGTCGTAGTCGGCCGGAGCCATGACGCCCGGGTGCTCGGCCATCTCGCCGCCCACGAGCGCGCAGCCCGCGAGCTTGCAGCCGTCGGCAACGCCCTTGATGATCTTTGCCATATGCTCGGCCTCGATGTGGCCAATGGCAACGTAGTCCAAGAAGAACAGCGGCTCGGCGCCCGAAGCCAAAATGTCGTTGACGCACATGGCGACCAGGTCCTGGCCCACCGTCTCGTGACGGTCCATGATCTGGGCGAGCACGAGCTTGGTGCCCACGCCATCGGTACCGCTGATCAGGATCGGGTCTTCCATATCCTTGAGCGCGGCGGCCGAGAACAGGCCACCAAAGCCACCGATGCCGCCGATGACCTCGGGGCGGTTAGTGTCCTTGACCATCTGCTTAATCGCGTCGACGGCGCGGCCGCCCTCGGCGGTATCGACGCCGGCGTCCTCATACGTCACATGCTTGCTGTCGCTCATCTGAGCCTTCCTCTCCCACTACCGTTTGACGCACAGACGCCAAACGGTGCTCATAGTTGCGTTCATATCGGCGCACATCGCAGCGGCGCGCGCCGTCATATCAACAAAACAGCAGATAAAACCCGCCAAAATAAACCTGTCCCTACATGGCAGGTTTTAGGCCTCGCCGTGCTCCTCTTCCCAGCTGCGGTCGTCGTATTTCTCGACCACGGCGTCGTCGTCAAAATGCAGCGGCTTATCCAGGTTGCGGGGCTTAAAGCCCTCCATAAACTTGTCGCGGCCAAAGCTCTCGGGAATCGCCACGGGGTAGCGGCCGGTAAAGCACGCGTCGCAGTAGCCGCCCTTGGGCATGACCTTCAGCAGGCCCTCGACCGAAAGGAAGGCCAGCGAATCGGCGCCAATGTACTCGCAGATCTCATCGACCGTCTTGTTAGCGCTGATAAGCTGCGACTGCACATCGGTATCGATACCATAGAAGCACGGCCAGATAACCTCGGGCGAGTTGATGCGAATGTGAATCTCCTTGGCGCCGGCGTTGCGCAGCATCTTGACGAGCTGCACCATGGTGGTGCCGCGCACGATCGAGTCGTCGATCACGACCAGGCGCTTGCCCTCGATGTTGTCGCGCAGCGGGTTAAGCTTCATGCGCACGCCCATGGCACGCAGCTCCTGCGTGGGCTCGATAAACGTACGGCCCACGTAGCGGTTCTTGATAAGACCCTCGCCAAAGGGAATACCGCTCTCGTGCGAATACCCCTCCGCGGGCGGCAGGCCGGAGTCGGGCACGCCGATGACCAGGTCGGCCTCGACGGGCTCCTCATGTGCCAGCTGACGGCCCATGTCGTAACGGCAGGCATAGACGCTCTTGCCGTTCATGATGGAGTCGGGGCGGGCAAAGTAGACCTGCTCAAAGATGCAGTTTGCGGGCTCTTCGGCGGCAGGCACGCCCTGCTCGGATACCAGACCCTCGGCGCTGATGCGCAAAATCTCGCCGGGACGAACGTCACGGACGTACTCGGCACCCACGATGTCGAGTGCGCAGGTCTCGGAAGCAACGACCCAGCCGCCGGCGCGGGTGACATGGGCGGTGGCGTCGACCGTCGCGGCGCCGTCCTGCGACGGCAGCTGCGAAACGGATGCGGCATCGGCCTGGTCCAGACCCTCGTCCACCAGCTTGCCCAGCACGAGCGGGCGAATGCCGTGCGGATCGCGGAATGCGTAGAGCGCCTGCTCGTTGATGAGCGTCATGGCGTAGCCGCCGCGCACGAGCTCCATGGTCTTGCGAATGCCCTCGCGCAGATGGCCTGTACGCTGAGTAAAGTAGCCGATAAGCTTAGTCGCGACCTCGGAATCCGAATTGGAGAGGAACGGCACGCCCAGCTCGATCAGCTGGCGGCGCAGCTCGTCGGTGTTGACCAGAGTGCCGTTGTGCGCGAGCGCGATAATGACGCTGTTGATGGTAGAAAGATGCGGTTGCGAGGCTTCCCAGCTCTTGGCACCGGCAGTGCCATAGCGCACGTGGCCCACGGCCAGCTGGCCGGAGAGCGTCGACAGGTCGGCGTTGGAGAACACGCGATCGAGCAGCCCCAGGTCCTTGCGAACCATAACCGTGCCGCCATCACCCACGGCGATTCCCGCCGATTCCTGGCCGCGATGCTGCAGCGCGCGCAGACCAAAGTACGTCAGTCGAGCCACATCGCGATCGGGTGCCCACACACCAAAAATGCCGCATTCCTCATGCAGCTGGTCGGAGTCCGGATCATACGTCGATATGGTCTTCACCTGTCCCGCGGCGCGCTCGGCCGCGTGGATGGTTTCTTGAGACATGGCATCCCCTCAGAGCCTCGTTATTTGGCGTTACCTGCCCTATTATACGCACGGCAAGACAAGCACTCCTGCGCATGAGCAGCGCTTTTTAAAAGCCCACCGAGCTTATAATCCGTTTTGTTGCCAAACATTTTATTGGGCAACCGCCTCGGGGCCGACGATCCCGCATACTTCCGTTGCGACGCGTCTCGCCCGCCGTTGGGGCTTGCATTGTTGCAATTGGGACGTTCGTCCTGTCTTTTGGCAGGTCGGCGGCGTATCCTTGTACCTACAGCAAAACGAGAAAGGTTATGTATGGATCGAAACGAACTCGACCCCAGCGTCCCCAGCGCCACGGAGGTCAAGAAGATCCCCCTCATCATTAAGGTGTACGCCGTCTTATGCATCCTGTCCGGCGTGGGCACGCTCCCTTCGGTCGGCGCCTTTATGTGGCAGGTCATCACCGCGCTCATCAACGGCAACGCCGCCGCCAAGCTCGGCGACAACACGCTCGTCGCGGTCGGCCTTATCGTCGCCGGCATCATGCTCTCTGCGGCAAGCGCCGTCATCCTGATCATCTTTGGCCTGGACCTTATCAAAAACCAGCGCCGCAACGCCGCTCGCCTGTCCTATATCCTTATTGCATTCACCGTCATCGAGCTTTTGGTTGACGTGATGCTCCAGGGCATCGGGCCCTTCTTGCTTCGCCCTGCCATCCAGCTCGGCATCCTCGTCGCGCTTTCGGCCACCGTCGACCCCACGCTGCGCCAGGAGCGCGAGCTGCAGCGCCGCCTGCAGGAGATGCTCGATCGCGACGCCGCAGCCGAGGGCATGCTCGGGCGCGATGAAACCGGCGAAGGCTACATCAAGCTCAACTACTTCAACCTGTTCTGGGTATTCTTTGTCTGCTGCATACTCGGCCTGATCGCCGAGGACATCTGGCACATGACGGTCGACGACCCCGGCGTCTACCAGAACCGCGCCGGCATGCTGTTTGGCCCCTTCAGCCCCATCTATGGATTTGGCGCCGTACTCATGACCATGGTGCTCAACCGCTTCTACAAGAAGAACCCCATCATTATCTTTTTGGTGAGCGCGCTGCTCGGCGCGAGCTTTGAGGTGTTCGTGGGCTGGTTTATGCAGACCTCGTTTGGAGTGGTCTCGTGGAGCTACTCGCACATGAAGCTGTTCGGCATGCCCGACCCGCTCGCCGTCCTTACGGGCGGACGCACCTGCACGGGCTTTGCCTGTCTGTGGGGCCTGGGCGGACTCATCTGGATCAAGCTGCTGCTGCCGAGGCTGCTCAAGCTCATCAACATGATTCCGTGGAAGAGTCGCTACTCCGCTACCGTCATCTTCACCATCATTATGCTGGTCGATGGCGTTATGACGCTGCAGTCGCTCGATTATTGGTATCAGCGCGTCAACGGCACGGAACCGGATATTCCCGTTGCGCAGTTCTACGGCAAGTACTTCGATAATGACTTTATGGAGAATCGCTTCCAGAGCATGACCATGAGCCCCAAGGATGCGACGCGCGTGTAGCGCCAACCGCGTCCAAAACGCAAAATGCCCGCCGGTATCACACGTACCGGCGGGCATTTTTATAAACGAGCCTTCTATCGACGCAAACCTCTACGCCTCGCGCTCAACCTCACTCACACACTCATTTTTGATGGTGCCAACGAGCGCCTGCAGCGCATCGACCACGTGCGGGCGAATGTCCCCGCCAATGAGCACGAGCATGATGTCGTCACCTACGGCAAGCTCGCCGCTTGCCAGCCACACGCGCACATAGCCGATACCCGGCATCGCGCGCGTGGCCTCGATAGCAGCCTGCACCTTGCTGCCGTCGTAGCCGAACACCATGCCGCCCACCTTGTGGCCCGGCGCCACGCCATCGGTCTCGACACCGCGCGCCTCGGCCTTGGGCGTCGCGCGCACCACACCGTTATGCGTCAGATACATCCCACAGCCTGCCGCCGAAGCATCGGCCTTGGCCTCGCGCAGCCAAGCATCAACCGAAGGCATCGTTTTGCCATTCTCTAGCATCATTTCTCCCTTACCGTCATCGAGTAGCCAATTTGGAACGGGGCTTTTTTAGCTACTCTCGAACAACTTATTCCTCGACCGGCGTGAGCACCATGACGGCACGCGTGTTGCTCAGCGATAACGAACGACAGGTCACAAGCGTTACGACCTTGGTTGCCGAAACGGCACGATCGGTGGCATCGCTCGCCACGGCAGAGGCACCGTCGAGCATCTCGGACAGGTAGTTCTTGAGCCCGTCGTCGCCCTCAAAATTGGGCGTGCGCGCCTTGGAGTACGTATCCTCAACGACCTTGGTCGCCAGCGGACGCAGCTTATACGTTGCATCGCGCGTGATGTAATACACGTACTCGATGCTATCGAACGTCGCTTGGTCGGTGGTGTCCGAAATCACGTTGAACATCGACCCGTCGTTCATATGGTGGCCGTAGATCGTGGTCTGCTGATCCACCATGCCCGGCGCGGTGTCGTCGCTATCCAAGAAAATGGCCCCAGATGCATTGGCCGTACCGTCGAACAGCGTGTTGAGGTATTTGGAGTTGTTGTTGGTCTGCACCACGGGATAGTTGATGTTGGTTCCCGGCACATAAATCCAACCCACAATCTCGGGGTTTGTCTGAGCAAGTGCATCAAAGTCGATAATCGGCACGCCGCTGGCGTCCTTATCGCTTACATATTGCTTCTCGATTTTCTGATACGACTCGCTCGCCTGCTTGTAGCCAATCTGTGCATTGATAAAGATGGCGGCGGCGGCAACAATCAGGCCGATGCCGATGATGATGAGCAGAATGGGAATAATGGAGCGGCGCTTTTTGCGCGGCGGCTCGGTGTAATCCGACGGCGCGGCATGCGATGAAGACCGGGGCGGCTTCCTAGCGTTGCTATAAGATGAAGGTCGATATGCGGCTGGCGCGTCCTGTCGACGATGCGTCGCCGGCGTCACGGGGCGCGGCGCGCGCGGCTGCTGAGGAGAGGATGACCGACCCTGCTGTGCCCCATGGGCAGCACTCAGCTTCGACGGATCGGGGATCTGAGAAGCCTTGAATCGTTTTCCCTGATAGTCGGACATGGCTCTCCTTATACTGCGGTGAAACGGCAGAACGCCTAGGCGTCGGCCATCTCCTGCTTCATCTTCTCGATAACCTTGCGGTACTCGGGGTCGCAAGCGCCTAGAATCTGCGTGGCGTAGATGGCGGCGTTCTTGGCGCCGTTGATGGCAACGCAGGCCACGGGCACGCCCGAAGGCATCTGCACCATCGACAGCAGCGAATCCATACCGCCCAGGTCACTCGTCTTCATAGGCACGCCGATGACCGGCAGCGGCGTAAAGGCAGCCACGACACCACCCAGGTGAGCGGCCTTGCCGGCGGCGGCGATAATCACTTTGATACCGCGATCGGCGGCAGTCGAAGCCCACTCGTGGACCTTCGCCGGTGTGCGGTGTGCGCTCGCAATGACAAGCTCATAGGGCACACCCAGCGCCTCGAGCTCGGCGGTGCAACCTTCCATAACGCCTAGATCGGACTTGGAGCCCATGATGATCCCGACAACCGGCTTTTGATCTGCCATAAACAAAGACCTCCTGTTGAGAGCGGTGACGCGGCGGATCCGCGACCCTTAACTACTGAGAGTAGTATAGCTGCTCCCGTCCCTGCGGTCTTTGTGGCGCTTCGCGGGTGGGCCAGGCTTTATCTTCACTCCGGTTGCTTCGCAAAGTCGTTCAGATAAAGCCTGGCCCGCCTGCGAAGCGCCCTGCGACCTACCGGGAATTGCCATGACGTACGTTGGCTGATGAATTGGAAGGAAAGGTCAACGGAGGCTGAAGGCAATTGGTTCAGCGAAAAACCCTGACGAATCTAATTCGTCAGGGCCCCACCAACGCTCACTCGTCGTTCATCGTTAAAGCTAGATATTCTCTTCCGCCCATTTCTCGAAATCGAGTTCTCGTCTCTGAGCAGTTCGGTAGACTTCCATGTCTTCGCGAGCGCCTACCACTACGATGGCCATCTTTTCTTTAATTCTGATGAGGCGGTACACGATTCGAATGCCACTTCCCCTGAGCTTGATCTTCATAAAGCCAGTCAAATCCGTACCTGCCTTGTTTCCAAGAGGCTTGCCGAATCCACCTTCGTTCTGCGGCAATGGGTTCGTTCTGATTTTTTCTATAGCCTTAAGGACGATCTTTCGTTGGGAGCCGTCCAGACGCTTAATATCCTTGAGAGCATCCGGGTAGAAAGCGACTTCGTACCCACTCATTCAAACTCGACCTCATCCATCTGATCGAGTTCGTCCTGGCTCACACCCAGCTCTTCCATAACATCAGACAGGGAAACAAGCGCATCGTCACTTGCCACAGCCATTCTCTTAAGCGCCAACGTTAACAAGGTGAGGTCCTCCTCCGCTTGCTTCGCTTCCCTATATTCATCGGGTGTAACAATCACAAACGCTGGCTTGTTGTGTTTGAGAACCACAACAGGATTGTCGTCCCCAACCTTCGAAAATGCAGCCGAGCCCTTACCGTGGCTGAAATCGCTAATTGGAACAAGGTTGTCGAGCATCTGCAAAGCAGGCATACATACCTCCTAAAAATGAATTCTTTTTCGAATTCATTTTATCATTCTTTTTTGCTATATTGTACCGCGCAACCGAAACAACCTTTTTAGAATACGAATCCGAGCTTAGAATGACTGTTGGCCCTCGCACCGCCCTTGCCTCTTTTATTACGTCAAGTGGTATACAGCGAAGCAAAATGGCAATCTAAAGTGCGCGGCACTCGCCTCGCATCGCTACAAAAAACAAACTGCTCCCCACCCACTCGGGCAAGGAGCAAGCCTCATTTTTAATCAGACTGAGAACCACGAATGCAGAAACACAGGCGACTTCAGTCCCTTATCGCCGAGAGACGTTATTGTGCAGCCATTTCTTTAAGCTTCTCAGCCATCAACAAACACACGTCTTCCGATTGCGGGTACACGCCAAAATGATCGAAGAAACCATGGTCACATCCGGCATATTCGATGACCTCGACATCGATTCCTGAAGACCGTAATTTTGTAGCCCATTTTTCATCGGGGATACGAAGCGGATCGTATTCGGATGTCACGATAGTCACCGGGGGGAAATCAGTGCAGTCCTCAAGCATTAGCGCAGAAATCAACGGGTCATGAGGAGACATTTTTCCGTGTGCACAAAGTTCGACCATCGGGCCGTCCGAATCGCGAAGATGGTCGATGCGAAAACGCGCAACGTCCTCTTGATCGGCTATCGCAGGAAAATCCTCATATCCCTCGCCCTGTTCGCCCGCAAGGTCGACTTCAGGATAGATTTCGAAGGCATGGGCTACAGCTCCAGCACCCCTGAGCTGAACACACGCATTAGTAAGGCTTCCTCCTGCGGAGTCGCCGGCGACCATTATTTTATGAGGATTGATTCCGAGATCCCCGGCATGCTCGCACACATAATCAAGAGCAAGAACGCAATCCTCGATCTGCCCGGGAAATGCCGTCTCCGGCGCCAAGCGGTATTCTGGATAAACCACCACTGCACCAGACTTTTCGGCGATGAACTCGAGCTGATGTTCAAATTGCAGAACATTCCCCGCCATAAACGCGCCGCCATGCAGGTAAACAAGCGCTGGACTTGCCTTCTTATGATTTGGTGGCGTCCAGACGAATAAATCTATATAGCGATCGGCCGCCTCCATGAGGATCTCATCGCGCTGAACCTCACCATCGAGTAGGCGGTATGTCGGCTTATCCGGGCGATGGCGCATTCCAATAAGGCTCGTCCAGCTCGGAGACATGCTAACATTCCGCATCTTCTTGCGAGATACCTCGAGAATTCGTGGGTCAAGCACATGCTCTCTTTCATCATCAGGAACCGGACGAATTTGAACCTCGAGCCCCCTCTTCTCGGTTATAAACGAGCGACCGGAGATGGCGCCAATCAACGCCTCGTCGTATTGTCTGCCCATCTTAAATCCCCTCTCGGCGATAACGCCAAATCGATATTTCCATAACTTTTGAGATAACGGCTTATGATGTCCTCAGTTGTCGTATATCTATGTACTAAAGAAACTGAAGACCAAGGGGTCCACCATGCCTGCAGCAAAAGACGAGCTCACTCAGCCAGAGCTTCTCTATCAGACCGTTGAAAACGATATCCTCAAGAAAATAGTTTCTGGCGAACTCCCCGGCGGCAGTCAGATTCCCACCGAAACCGAGCTTTGCAAGCAATACAAAGTAAGCAGGATCACCGTAAGACGCGCCGTACAGAATCTCATTGACCAAAACTTGCTCTACCGCCTGCGAGGCAAGGGAACATTCGTAAACCCATCGAAGCTCACCCTGAAACGAGGAACAAGCACCATTTTCAATTTGAGCTCCGACCCCCAATACGGCGATAAAACAACCAAGTCCATCTTGGAAACAGGCTTGATCAAGGCTGATGCCCACATTGCACGGGAGCTCAAAATTGACAACGGAACCGTAGTGCAACGAGTTGCGCGCTTGGTTTATATCGAAAATGCCCCCTGCGCCATCGACACCGTTTATGCAACGCAGGGCACTCTGCCCGGACTACTGGAGCTTCTCACAGACAATGCCAGTCTTTTCGACCTGATCGCCAACCATTACAGCATCGCAACCGGTATTGAGA
>URDE01000064.1:0-10551 GCA_900546525.1 uncultured Collinsella sp. | reverse complement strand
GGCATTCCGTCTCTCTAAAACGATAGATTTATCTCTCTAAAGTATAGTATATCTCCCTAACTTTAGAGAGATAAGCACCTTATTTTAGAGAGAAATTTAGAAAGATGTATCGAATTCACTGCTAGATTGCCTAATGTTATCTCTTTAACTGGCTTTCTCTTTAGAGAGACATTTAGAGAGACGAGCGCGACCTCTCTAATCATGGGCTCCTCTCTTTAAAGTGCGCACATCCCAACCGTACCTTAAGCTGCGGTGAAATAACTCACGATTAACCTGCCAATAAGGGACAGGTTTATTTTGGTAGGTTTTATCTGGGGAAACGCCGAGCCCCACATCAACAACCGCCACAGCTCCATATGAGGCAAATGAACCAGCGGCGTCTATCCCAAATCTTAAGTATTTGTTCGATAGAACGACCCTCGGCGGCTCCTGCTAGACTGGTAGACTCCCAACCGTCCATCAGGGAGCCTCAATGTCGCGCAAGTCCGCCTACAAGCAAGTACTTTCCATCGGCACCGCCGTGGTGCTGGGGTTTGCGCTGTTCACGGGGTCGCTCGACGGAGCACCCAAGCTGTTGTCGCCGCAATGCGATGAGCAGGCGGCGGCTCTGGCCGAAAAACAAAACGAGAGTCCCAGCCGTACCGACGACGAGGCAGACCTGGTTGCCCGACTCGAATCGGGAACAGAGAGCTCCTCGGACTCTCAAAATAGCCAAGCCTCTGGCGATGGCTCCGATTCCGCCGCAACCGACACCGGTGACGACGGCTCCGCCGACAGTACCGCTACCCCCATCGACGAGGTCGAAAACCCCGATCTCGACCGCGCCCGCGGCGTATATCTCAGCAGCATTCCCGACTACGCCGGCAATCCCTACGTTGCCCTTCGTGCCGACAGCACGCACCCGCTCGGCACGCCGTCATTCACACTCGATGAATACGAACGCGCTGCAGAAGAGGGCTGCTTTAAAAAGTTCTCCAAGCTCGACAGCTTGGGCCGCACTCGTAAGGCGCTCGCCTGCGTGGGCCCCGAATCGCTCGGTCAGGGTAAGCGCGGCGATATCTCGCGTATCCACCCCGCCGGATGGCACCAGCAACGCTATGACTTTGTTCCGGGCCAGAGCCTCTACAACCGCTGCCACCTTATCGCCTGGTCGCTCTGCGGCGAAAACGCCAACCGCAAGAATCTCCTCACCGGCACGCGCTATCTCAACGAGACGGGCATGCTACCGTTTGAAGAGCAGATTCTCAACTATATTCGCGATACGGGTAACCATGTGCTCTACCGCGTCACGCCCATGTATAACGAAGAGGAGCTTGTCTGCCGCGGCGTGCGCCTTGAGGCGCAATCGGTCGAGGACCACGGCAAGACCCTCTGCTTCCACGTGTACTGCTACAACCTGCAGCCGCATGTGCAGATCGACTACGCCACCGGCCGCAATCAGGCCTCGGGAGACTAGGGCCGACCGCGCCTCCCGTAACCAAAAAAATGATCCGTTTTCCTCCGTCCCCAAGGGATCAAATAAGGCCGCCCCGGTTACCCAGGGCGGCCTTTTCGTCAGCACCTACATTGCAGACAAAACTACACGCTACTTGGCGCGGCCCTCCTCATAGCGCTCGACCAGCTTGGCCTGAACGTCATAAGGCACCTGCTCATAGCCCGCGGGCTTCATGGTAAAGTCGCCCGTGCCGCGCGTGATAGAGCGCAGACGCGTCGAATAATCCGTCAGCTCGGCCAGCGGCGCCTGGGCGATGACCACGGTATCTCCGCGCTCATCGGTCTCCATGCCCGTCACGCGACCACGCGAGGCCGAGATGTCGCCCATCACGGCGCCGGCGTAGCTCTCGGGGATAGTCACCGTGATTTCCTCGATGGGCTCCAGCACCACCGGGTCGGCATCGGCGCATGCCTTGCGCAGGCCGATGCGAGCCGCCGCGCGGAACGCCATCTCGTTGGAGTCGACGCTGTGATACGAGCCGTCGTACACAGCCACACGAATGCCCGTAAGCGGGTAGCCGGCAATAATGCCGTCCTTCATGGTCTCCTGGACGCCCTTGTCCACGGCGGGAATCAGCGAGCGCGGAATACGGCCGCCTACGACCTCGTCCACAAACTCATAGCCATCGCTCGTGCCGTCGGGCCCAATGAGTGGCTCAACGCGCAGCCAGCAGTCGCCATACTGACCGGCACCGCCAGTCTGCTTCTTATGGCGACCCTGGGCACTTGCCGTGCGGCGAATGGTCTCGCGATACGGAATACGAATCGGCACGCTCTTGGCCGCGACCTTGGTGCGGTCCTCAAGGCGATTGAGCAGGACCGAAACCTGCGCCTCGCCCACCGCTGAGATGATGGTCTGGCCGGTCTCCTCGTCGCGATCGATGCTCATGGTCGGATCGGCCTTGCAGGCCTTCTCGATAAACGTGTAGAGCTTCTCTTCGTCGCCGCGATTCTCGGCCTCAATGGCGATGCGGTACTGCGAGTTGGGGAACTTAAACGCCGCAGCCTCGACCTTGCCGGTAATCGAGAGTGTATCGCCCGTCTCGGCCGCCAGCTTGGGCGCCACGATGATATCGCCGGCATAAGCGTGGCCGACCTCGGTCATGTCACGGCCGCACATCACATACAGGTGGGCCAGACGCTCACCCTTGCGCGTGCGCGCATTGACCAGCTCAAGGCCAGGCTCAAGCGTACCCGTCAGCACCTTGATAAAGCTGATGCGACCCTGTTGCGGATCGGCCAAGGTCTTAAACACAAACGCCACCGGGCGGTCATCGTCACTCGAGATCTTAAGCGAATCGCCGTCGATGAGCGGCATCTCGCCGTAGTCCGTCGGCGCCGGGAAGTACGTGGCGATATCGTCCATCAGCGAGTTGACGCCCTGTTCCTTAATGCAATCGCCCGCAAAGACCGGTACAAAGATACGCTCGGCGATCGCCTTCGACAGCAGGCCTTCAAGCTCCTCCTGCGTCAGCGTCTCCTCGCCTTCCAAGTACTTCATCATCAGTTCGTCGTCAGCCTCGGCCACCAGCTCGCACAGATGCTCATGGGCCTCCTCGGCCTGGGCACGATACTCCTCGGGAATCTCCGACTCAACGGCTTCGGCACCGTTGCAATGGCGCGCCTTCATGCGCACCAGGTCGATGATGCCATCAAAGTCCTCGCCCTCGCCCCAGGGAAGGGTCACGGCGCCCAGTCGCGTGCCAAAGCGCTCCTGCAGCAGGTCCATCGTGGTCGCAAAGCTGGCCTCGGAGCGCGACAGGCGGTTTACGAACACCGCACGCGCCAAGCGCAGGTCCTCGGCGGCATACCAGAGCTTAACCGTCGTAGGCTGCGGGCCGGCCTCGGCATCGACCACAAACAGAGCCGTCTCGCAGACGCTCATCGCGGCAAAGGCGTCGCCGATAAAATCGGGGTAGCACGGGGCATCGAGCACATTGATACGCGCGCCCTTCCAGTCGATCGGTGCAATAGTCGTCGAGATGGAAAATGCGCGCTTGACCTCTTCGGGGTCATAGTCGAGCGTGGGCTTGGTGCCGTCGTGGCCGCCCAGGCGGGCGGTCTTGCCGGAAAGGTGGAGCATGGCCTCGGCGAGTGAGGTCTTGCCCACCCCGCCTTGGCCTACGAGCACCACGTTCCTTACGTTACCGGTCTTGGGAGCACCCATGATGACCTCCTTGCAGGGCCGCGCGCAATGCGCGACGCCAACGGGGAGAGTTCGCGGTCGGTGCCGTCCCGGGAGCAGCATGGTCGGCAGCCGAGCCGACTCACCCTCCAAATGTCCTATGCCACCACCCTACCCTCACGGGCGGCTGTCCATGCATACCTTTCGGCGCACGTATGAATACAGGCGGCGAGAGGAAGAGACAAGCTTGTGAGGCGATTATTGAACCCCGTCGATGCAAACAAAAAGCCGCCACAGACCGTAAGACCTGCGGCGGCTTCGCCTCAATTAATAGTTGAGTAAATACCTGAGCCTATCCCTCGATACGGCTCAAGAACTCACGGGTGCGCTGCTCACGCGGATGGTCGATGACCTGCTCGGCAGGACCCTCCTCGACAATGCGGCCGCCATCCATAAAGACCACGCGGTCGGCAACATCGCGCGCAAACTGCATCGCGTGGGTCACGATTACCATCGTCATATTCTGCGCGGCAAGGTCTTTAATGACATGCAGCACCTCGGCCGTCAGCTCAGGATCGAGCGCCGAGGTCGGCTCGTCAAAGAACAGAATCTCCGGGTCGAGCGCTAGGGCGCGGGCAATACTCACGCGCTGCTGCTGACCGCCCGAAAGCTCACACGGCACCTTGTTCTCGTTGCCCGTCAGCCCCATTTGCGCAATCAGCTCGTGAGCGCGGGCTTCCGCCTGCTCGCGCGGACGCTTAAGCACGCGGATCGGCGCGTCGATGATGTTTTTCATCACGGTATAGTGCGGGAACAGGTTGTAATTTTGGAACACCAGGCCGAATCGCGAGCGTGCCCGCTTGGGCACATCGCCCTTCGCATAGACTGCGCCCGAACCCGCATCCGTCGCAACGGCAAGGTCACCAAACGAGAGCGAGCCTCCGTCGAGTGTCTCGAGTAGCGTGGCACACCGCAGCAGCGTGGACTTGCCGCCACCCGAAGGCCCGATAATCGCCACGACCTCGCCACGCTTGACCTCGAGCGAGATATCCTTGAGCACCTCATTGCCGCCAAACTCCTTGCGCGCGCTTTCGATTTTCATCACTGAGTTAGTCATGATAATAGTCCAGCTTCTTTTCGGCGGCGCCCAGCAGCATCTCGACCACAAAGTTAAAGACCCAGTAAATCAGCGCCGCGATCGCAAACGGCACCATGCTCACCTGCGAGGCGACCAGCGCCTTGGCCGTCGAGAACATCTCACCCACGCCAATGGCAAACGCCAGCGACGTGTCTTTGACCAGCGTGATGATCTCGTTGCCCATCGCCGGCAAAATGCGTTTGGCAACCTGCGGCATCACGATGTACAAAAACGTTTGCAGACGAGAGTAACCCAGCACCTCGGCGGCCTCGTATTGACCGCGCGGAATGGACTGCAGGCCCGAGCGATAGATCTCGGCAAAGTAGCCGGCGTAGTTGATGATGAACGCCACAACGCACGCCGTCCACTTGGAATCGGGCGTGAGCGAGATGCCGAACACGTAGTACGGGGCAAAGTAGATTGCAAACATCTGCAGCATGAGCGGCGTGCCGCGCATCACCGAAATGTAGATGCGCGCAATCCAGCGGAGCGGCGCAATTTTGCTCATGCGCATGAACGCCACGGGGATTCCCAGCGGAATCGACCCGAGCAGCGTCAACACAAACAGCTGCAAGCTGACCAAGAATCCCTGGCCAAGCATCTGCATCATGACCTGAATAGACAACCCAAGCTCTCTTTCACAGTAACAGAACAGCAAACCCAATGCTAAAGCGGGTTTTCCAGGTGCCCGAGTTTGCCGTGAAAGAGGAGCGCCGCGTACTAAATGTACGCAAGCGACGGTTTGAACGGCAAAATCGGGTGCCTGGGAAAGCCGCTATTTGAGCACCCAGTTATCGAAGGAAAGACCGTAGCTTGAATACTTGTCGCACAGGTCCTTGACCGTGCCGTCCTCGTAGAGCGCCTTGAGCGACTCGGTCACGGCGTCGGCCGACTTGGTGTCGCCCTTCTTAAAGCCGACGGCGTAGTGCTCGCTGGACAGCGGCTCATCAAGCTGTGTATAGGCATCGGGCTTGGCGGCAAGCTGGTACTGGGCAATCGAAAGGTCGCAAGCCACGGCATCGACCGCGCCGCTCTCGAGCTGCATAAAGGCCGTGTTGTACTCGCCGATGGTGTCGAGCGTGACAAACGTCGCCGCCAGATCCTTCTGGTCACCCTCGAGCACATCCTGCGCAGCGGAATCGGTCTGGGTAATCACGGTCTTTCCAGCAAGATCATCCCAGCTCTTGATGCCCGCATCCTTCTTTACCACCAGCACCTGCTCGTTGAGCATATACGGCTCGGAGAACGTGTAGTCGTCCTCGCGGCCCTCCATGGTAAAGCCGTTCCAGATGCAGTTGATGGCGCCCGAGTTGAGCAGCGTGTCTTTAGCGTCCCAGTCGATGGCCTCGTATTTGACCTCCCAGCCCTGCTTATCGGCAACAGCCTTGGCCAGATCGAGATCAAAGCCGGTGTACTCGCCGTCGTCGCCCACAAAGCCGTACGGAGGATAGGACTTATCAAAACCCACCACGAGCTTCTTGGACTCCGCAGCGCCCTTCACATCCTTGGCCGCGGCAGAGCCAGCAGCGGAGCCTTTGCCAGCACCACCGCCGCAGCCGACAAGACCAAGGCCAAGCACCGTGGCGAGCGAGCCGGCTAGACCAACAAACTGACGACGAGACATATCGGTATTCATGGTATTCCCCCTTGATGGCACTTTAGTTAAGTAAAGTGAGTCATGTAACGTTCAGAATCATACACTCTACCTTGATAAAGTACAAGGGAGGGTTTGCCCGGCGTGGGCGGGGAGCGGCGCGTAATTAAGTTTCCTGCTCTACAGTCCTGCGCAAGACGGAAAGCACATTAAGTGCTTTCCTTTGCGTGCGGAACTCGCGATAAACTTAATTACGCGCCGCTCCCCGCCCACGCCGGGCAAACATCGTTGGACTTATCACTGACATGAAATGGGCGCTTGCATATCGTCTGCTAACTTGGCACGGTACAATGCTTTCAGATTTCAATTTGTAAATTAGTGGGGTTAATTCATGGCAGAATCTCGTGCGGAGCGTAGGGCTCGTCGTGCTTTGATCGAGGCGGCTGAGGGGTCGGAGGAGAAAAAATCTTCTAAGAAATCCAAGTCGTCTCAGGATGCGAAGGGCAAGT
Organism: uncultured Collinsella sp.; assembly: GCA_900546525.1. Classification (GTDB taxonomy): domain Bacteria; phylum Actinomycetota; class Coriobacteriia; order Coriobacteriales; family Coriobacteriaceae; genus Collinsella. Next base: position 3,691 of record URDE01000064.1, on the reverse strand, counting down.
CAGCCAAAGGCAAGACTAAGGCCAAGCGTCCCGGCTCTCGTCGGAGCGAGGACAAGGCATCTCAGACTCGCTCCAAGCGCTCGCATAAAGATCAGGTTTCGTCTGCGCGTAAGGCTGTGGATCCCAAGTCTCCCTGTTCCATCATGAAAGCCTGCGGTGGGTGCACGGCGCTCAATCGTCCTTATAAAAAGCAGCTGGCGGCCAAGCAGACTGCTATGGAGGAGCTTTTTGCCGCTCTTTGCGAGCGCGAGGGTATTAGCGTCGACCCCATTCGCGGTATGGGAGTCACCCTGGGCGACCCGGGCAAATATCCTGCTCCGCGTGGTTTTCGTCATAAGGCTGCCACCCCCTTTGCTCCCGGCAAGGAGGGCGCTGTCCGCTGCGGCTTTTTTGAACGTGGCACGCACAGAATCGTTGCTGTTCCTGAATGCCCCGTCGAGGCACCGGGCGCCCGACAGATTCTTAACGGCATCGCGCGTGAGGCCGAGCGCCTGCACATTCCCGCCTTTAACGAGGACAAGCATCTGGGCTTGCTTCGTTATGCCGTCGTTCGCTGTGGCTGGCGCGCCGACCAGATCATGGTCACCCTCGTGACCGCCCAGCGCGACCTGCCGCATGCGCAGGAATTCTTTGAGGCCGTCGCTGCACTCGATCCGCGTATCGTCACCGTCGCCCAAAACATCAACGGACGTCCCGGCAACGCCATCCTCGGCGAGGAAACCCGTATTGTATATGGCGCCGAGTGCATGCGCGACCAGCTGCTCGGCTGCGAGTTCGATATCTCCCCCACCGCGTTCTACCAGACCAACCCGCAGCAGACCGAGCTGCTCTATCAGCTCGCTATCGACGGCATGGATCTGCACCAGGGCGATGTGCTTATGGATGCCTACTGTGGCAGTGGTACCATCGGTCTTTGCGCAGCTAAAGATGCCCAGAACAAGAGTATCGGCATCATGCTGCTCGGCGTGGAGCGCAACCCGGCAGGCATTGCCGATGCACGCCGCAATGCCAAGCTCAACGGTCTTACCCGCAGCGCCTGGTTTATGGCCGACGATGCCACCGACTACATCCTGGATGCCGCCGGCAACAACGAGCGCGTCGACGTCCTTTCCATCGATCCGCCGCGTGCTGGCTCCACCCCCGAGTTCCTCGAAGCCGCCTGCGCGCTTAAGCCACGCCGCATCACCTATATCAGCTGCAACCCCGTGACCCAAGAGCGCGACCTGCACCAGCTCCTCGGCGGAGGCTATCGCCTGCTCAAGATCACGCCCGTCGACATGTTCCCCCATACCGACCACACCGAAACCGTAGCGGTCCTCGAGCGCCGCTAACCAACCCAGGTAGATTTTTGGAACATGAAAGGGGGCGGCCCGTCTGGACCGCCCCCTTTCATTGGGTATATGAGTCTCGTTACATCCTCTTGCGCAGGTCGCACACGCCGGCTGCCGCCATCTCGCGCAGCAGCGTCTCGCGGTCGCGTGTCACGATCAGGTCCAGCGGGAAGTGAATCTCGTCGAGCAACTTGCGGGCGTGATCGAGCTTGCCAATGGCCATACCAATGTGGGCATCGGTCGACACACCAATACCCACGCCCAGCTCGGCGCAACGCTCGGCAATCTTGCGGCATACGGCCCAATGCTCAGTGTCGACACCGTGTTCAAGACTATGGTTGTTGATCTCGATAATCTTGTGCTTGGCCTTAGCCGCCAGCAGCACCTCGTCGATATCGAACGACACGCCCGAGCGACCCGTGTGGCCCAGCATAAACACCTTGGGGTGCTCCAGGGCATTGATATACATCTCGGTCGTCTGGGCCAGTGCCGCGCCTTCAGCAATCTGCGGATTATGCACGCTCGCAACCAAATAATCCAAATTACGCGTAACCAAATCGAACAGTGAATGCTGACGGCTGTATGAATCGCCGGCGACATCGAGCGTGACAGGAGTGTCCTCGCCAAACAGGCTTCCGTCCAGTGAAACGATATCGGTCTCGGCACCACGCAGCACCAGCACGCCGCTCCATATACGCGGCCAGATATCCTGGTTGATAAAGAACTGGTAACTGCGCAGGTCATTAGGGCAAGCCGTAACCATAGAGCTCAGATGGTCGGCAGATCCGAGCACCTGCAGGCCACGCTCTGCCGCCCAGTACACATTCTCCTCAATAGTCGAATATGCATGCGCAGAGAACATCGTATGGGTATGAATGTCACAAGAAAGCAGGTAGGGCATCGGGTCTCCTTATCTGGCACGGCCGTCGCTTATATTCATTGTACGCATAGCCTTCGATAGTCGTAAAACCACTCCATCCCAAAGACACAACGTCCATGACAACGGGGTTCGGCTTAACACCAAACCCCGTTTCACGTAAAACATTGTAGGCAGAGCGCTTTACTTTTAACGATACTCGTCCGCCAACTGCTTCCAAGCAGGTAGCGAATTGACAATCGTTTCGTAACTCACGCAATAGCCCAGGCGGAACCAACCCGGCATACCAAAGCTGTCCGAGGGAACCGCAAGCAACTCATACTTCTTTGCGCGCTCGCAAAACGCATTCGCATCGGGCTCGAGCGCCTTCACCCACAGGTAGAAAGCACCGTCCGGCTCAACGTAGGTGTAGCCGTACTCCGCCAATGCGTCGGTGAGCGCCGTGCGGTTGCGGGCATAGGCATCGATATCGCTCGGCTCATCGATACAATCGATAATCACGCGCTGGAAGAGCGCCGGTGCGCATACAAAACCCAGCGTACGGGCAGCGCCCGCAACAGCCGGCATCAGACGCGCAGCCTGCGGATTGGTGTTGGGAACCAAGATCCAACCCACGCGCTCACCAGGCAGCGACAGCGACTTAGAATACGAGTAGCACACCACGGTGTTCTCGTAGATCGAGGGCACCCAGGGCACCTCGGCACCGTACACGATCTCGCGATACGGCTCATCCGAGATGAGGACAATCGGATTCTCGGAATCGCGCTTGGCGTTAACCTCGCGCAAACCATCGGCCAGTCGCGTCAGCGTGTCGCGCGTATACACGGCACCGGTCGGGTTGTTGGGCGAATCGATAATGACGGCCGCTGTCTTATCGCTAATCGCCTTGAGCACGTTGTCCACGCTCAGCTGGAACGTGTCTTCATCGGCAGGCGCCTCGACACACGTGCAGCCTGCCTTCTCAATCCACACGCGATACTCCGGAAAGTACGGGGCGATAACAATAACCTCGTCCCCCGGGTTCGTAACGGCATTGAGCGTGCAGGTGAGCGAAGCCGCGGCGCCCACCGTCATAAAGACGTCCTTGCCCTCATAGCTCGTGCCAAAGCGGCGGTTGAGCGATTCGGCGACGGCTGCTCGACATTGCGGCAGACCCGGTGCGGGCGTATAACCGTGCAGCTGGTCGCTCGGCAGCTCCAAAGCCTTCTTAATGGACGCAGCCACAGCGGCGGGCGCCGGAACACTCGGGTTGCCCAGCGAAAAATCGAATACGTTCTCCGCACCGATCTGCGCCTTGCGCTCAAGACCATAGCTAAAGATCTCGCGGATGATGGAGCTTTCCGCACCGCGAGCATACATAGTTTCGTTGATCATCTGTTCCCCTTTCGCATAGGCGCTATTGTACGCTTTAGTCGAGCAAAGTGCCGCAGCGGTAGTGTCGAGAAAGTTGGTGTAGAGCCCGATCCGAACCGAGTCGGCCCGG
>URDE01000063.1:0-10829 GCA_900546525.1 uncultured Collinsella sp. | reverse complement strand
TGCCTTGGGGCTGTCAGCATGGCAGAGAACCCACTTGTCGGCCTTCCAGTAGCAGTAGCTGTCACCGGCGGTAGGCATATCGGCCGCAGCCTCGGGACGCGGACCGTTGGTACCTGCCGGCAGCGCCACCATCACCTGGAAGCCGCCGTCGTCGACCATGCACGGCGTGTAGTGAAGCGTGGTGTTGAAGACTTCGACGACCGTACCCGCCGGCACGCGGAACGCCTTGACCTGAGCGGTGTCGAGCTTGCCGCCCTCGATCTCCCAACGATGCGCCACGAGCAGGATAAAGTCGCGCGCGCCCAGGTTGAACTCGCTGGCACGGTGATACTCTAGGCAGTTGAGACGCGTGTTGTGGCCGTTGCACCAGCCGAGCTGGAAGGGACGGCCACCAAACATGAGAAAGCCCAGCTTATCGCCGTTCTTGACGCCCTCGAGCTCCGGCGCGCTCGCTACGTACTTGCTGCCCTCGGGGATGGGCGTGGAGGCAAGCGCCTCGAGCACGGGCGACGTAAGCTCGGACGGAACGTTATCCCAAACGTTGCCATAGGACTTGAACTCGGGATCGTTGACAGAGTAGATGTGCATGTTCACTCCTGTTTGTAAATGTGACTATACGAACATTCTAGAACAAACATGAGCGATTTTGAACGCTCGTCCCGACCACTCAACAAAAAGGCGCCCCCGCATAAGCGAAGGCGCCCAATGCGCGCGTTTTGGGCGATAAAGCCCTTACGCCTGCTGATAGTGCAGGTGCTTCTCGTCGATATCGGCCAGGTCGCGGTCGAGGTAGCGGCGCGCGAGCCAGTTAGCCATGGGAAGGTTCTGGTCCAGGTAGTTGCCGCACTCCTCGGGAGCGGCACCGGGGACATCGCCCTCAAAGCCAGCGACAAACTCGAACAGCTCACGCACGAGCGGCAGGATCTCCTCGCTCGTCAGCTCACCAAAGACAACCAGGTAAAAGCCCGTGCGGCAGCCCATGGGGCCAAAGTAGACAATGCGGCTCGACCACTCGGCATGGTTGCGAAGGAACGTCGCGCCCAGGTGCTCGATGGTGTGGCACTCGGCCGTGTTCATGACCGGCTCCTTGTTGGGCGTGGTCAGGCGCAGGTCAAACGTGGTGACGGCAGCACCGGTCGCCGGATCGCGGTCGATGCGGCTCACATAAACGCCGGGCTCAAGCAGCAGATGATCAACGGAAAAGCTGGCGATGCGCTCCATGGCAGATCCTCTCGATAGTCAAATTGGAACAGGGCTCTTTTAGCTGGTTCGAATGGTCGCACCAATCATACCAGTCAAAAAAGCCCCATCCAAAAAGACAACTTAGCCAAGGACACGGGCCATGCGCGTCTTGAACTCGGACAGGAAGCGCGGAGCGTCAACAGTCAGCGCCACAAGCGCGCTCTTGTCCGGATCGGACAGGCGGTGCTCATCGCAGATGGTGCGGCCGCGATACTCGCCGAGCAGGTCGACGCGCAGGTTACAGCCGAGCGCGCCCACGAGCGTGGGGTCAATCGCCACGGCGACGGCAAGCGGATCGTGCAGCGCGCAGCCACCAAGGTAGGGGGCGTTCATCTCGTACGAGCCAATATAGTGCTCCACCATGCTCGCAAATGCGCAGCCCGCCATGGTGCCCGAGCCCGTCCAGCCGGCAATGTCGCGGCGCGTAAGCACCACGCGATGCGTCACGTCCAGGCCCACCATGGTGAGCTTGCGACCCGAGCGCAACACGGCATCGGCCGCCTCGGGATCGCTTGCCATGTTGGCCTCGGCGCCCGCGCTCACGTTGCCGGGCACGGTCAGGGCGCCGCCCATCACCACCACGCGGCCGATAGACATCACCGCTGCCGCATCGCGCTCCAGGGCAAGCGCCAGGTTGGAGAGCGGGCCGGTCGCTACGTAGACCAGATCGGGACCATAGGTGCGCGCGGCATCGATCAGATAATCGACCGCAGCGTTACCGTCGGCAGACGTCGCCCCCACCGGCTCGTAGGGCGACGCCGGCACGCTCGCGCCGCCGATGCCGTTCTTACCGTGAATGAGCGCGGTGGACGCCGGCGGCGTATAGGGCTCAGTCGCCTGCAGAGGACGGTCGGCACCCAGGTACACCGGCACCTCGGGACGACCCAACAGGTCAAGCACCGCCAGGCAGTTATGCGCCGACTGGTCGACGCGCACGTTGCCAAAGCACGTGGTAATGCCCACGAGCTCGACCTCGGGGCTCGCGATGGCATAGGCAAGCGCCATCGCATCGTCCACGCCCATATCCAGATCAAGGATCAGCTTCTTAATTGCCATTGTTCTACTCCGCTTCTCCGTCTTGTACCAAATCGTCTAAATCAAACACGCGCTCAACTTCGGCACGCGTGGGAATCGACTGCTGTGCGCCCAGGCGCGACACCGTCACCGCCGAGGCGCGTGCGCCCACCGCCATGCACTCAAAGAGCGGCAGGCCCTCCAGACGAGCCGCGGCAAGCGCACCGATAAATGTATCGCCCGCGGCCGTCGTATCGACCACCGCACTCGAAAGCGCCGGCATGCGCAGCAGCTCGCCGTCATCGCCAAGCGTAACCGACCCGGCGCCGCCCAACGTGATGACCGCAGCTCCGGCACCCTTGGCGAGCAGGGCATTGAGCGCCGCGACGCAGCTCGCATCATCCGCGGGCAAGATGCCCGTCAGCACCTGGCACTCGGTCTCGTTGGGGCAGACCAGGTCGACTGCAGACCAGACCTCCGCAGGCAACTCACAGGCAGGCGCTGGATTAAAGACCGTATAGAACCCCAGCTCGTGAGCGCAAACAAGCGCCTCGGCAGTCGCCGCAAGGTCACATTCGCCCTGGGCGATAAAGACGCTTCCGGCAGCCGGGGCAATCTCGCTGGCGTCGCCGTCGAGCTTATCGGCCACCAGACGTCTCAGCGCGCGGGCAACGTCCTCGCCCGCAAGCGCATGATTGGCGCCCGGCGACAGCACGATGCGGTTGTCGCCCTCGCAGCGAATGATGGTCGCCGTTCCCGTCTCCACGTCATCGCGACGCGCTACAAAGCCACAGTCCACGCCGGCGTCTTGGAGCCCCGCCACGAGCGACGTGCCAAATGCGTCGCAGCCGACCGCGCCGATCATGTGCGTGCACGCGCCCATACGCGCGGCAGCTACGGCCTGATTGGCGCCCTTGCCGCCGGCATTGCTGATAAATCCGCTGCCGCCGACGGTCTCGCCCGCACGCGGCATGCGCTCGCACGCCACCGAAAGGTCCATGTTCATGCTGCCGAACACCGCAACGATGCCGCAATCTGCCATGGAAACCTCCTCGTCCGCGGGCTCTGCGCCCGCTGTTGGCCGTCAATCGTGCGCTCTCGCGCCTCTATAACTTTAGTTCACTTTGATGTGGACGCGCACTTGAGCTTGCGCCGGCAGCAAGCATTCACAGGAGCAGGCGGTTACAATGAAAACGTGCTGATTATTCTCGTCATTGGATGATGTTTTATGGAACAATTCCCGCGATCGAGCTCGCGCAGCTCACGCCACGCGAGCGATCAACGAGCGCCGCACGAACGTTCGCGCGCTAGCCGACAAGCCACCGAGCCGAGCCGTGCCGCAGGCTCTCATCGCGTGCCCGCCAACAAGGGCGCCCGCACCAACGGCGCCGCAAAAGAACAAGCACCCACGCGCCCCAAATCTCGCTATATCCCCGCCCTCGACGGCCTGCGCACGCTTGCCGTCGTCGCAGTGGTGCTCTATCACCTCAACCTCACATGGGCTCAGGGCGGCCTGCTCGGCGTCACGATCTTCTTTGTGCTTTCGGGCTATCTGATCACGCGCCTGCTGCTCAACGAAGTCGCTAAGACCGGCCGCATCGACCTTAAGAGCTTCTGGATTCGCCGCATCCGTCGCCTGGTCCCTGCCGTGGTAACGGTAGTGTTCGTGACCTGCGCGCTGTGCACCATCTTTAACCACGTGATGCTCACCAAGATGCGCCCCGACATCCTGCCGTCGCTGTTGTTCTTCAACAACTGGTGGCAGATTGCCCAAAACGTCTCGTACTTCAATGCCCTGGGCGATCCCTCGCCGCTCACGCACTTTTGGTCGCTTGCCATCGAGGAACAGTTCTACCTGATTTGGCCGCCACTGCTGTTTGCCATGGTATCCATGCATGCGAGCAAGCCCAACACGCGCCGCGTGGTTCTGGGCCTTGCCGCGGTATCTGCCCTCGCCATGATGGTGCTTTACAACCCTGCCGCCGACCCCAGCCGCGTGTACTACGGCACCGACACCCGCGTGTTCTCGCTGCTGCTGGGTGCCTGGATGGCCTTTATCCCCGATCGCGACCTGGCGCTGGTGCGTCTCGCTCATCGTTTGGGACTCAATCGCCTGGCTGGCGCCGCCAAGCATGGCAAGAACGCCGAGGACAAGCCTGGCAAGAAGGTCGACGAATCAGCCGATACCACCCCGGCACAGCCGAGCGCCCTCGTGCGCTTTTGGTCCTCGCCCGCATCCATCGATGTATTGGGCGTCGTGGGTCTGGTTGGCCTTGCCGCCATGGTCGCGCTCACCAACGGCTACACCGCGTTTCAGTATCGCGGCGGCACGCTGTTATGCTCCATCCTCACGCTCATGGTCATCGCGGCCTGCGTGCAGCCCCAGGGAATGGTTGCCCGCGCGCTGTCCGCCGAGCCGCTCGTGTGGGTTGGCAAGCGCTCGTACAGTATCTATCTGTGGCACTATCCACTGCTGCTGCTTATGAACCCGGTCGCTAACATCAGCGATACGCCCTGGTGGCAGTACATCTTGCAGGTACTTGTGGTGGTCGCCGTAGCCGAGTGCTCCTATCGCTTTATCGAAACGCCGTTTAGGAAGGGCGCCTTCGGCCGCACTGTCGCCGAATTCCGCGATGGCACCACCACGCCCGCCAACTGGGCACGCGCGCACGTCCCTGTCTGCGCAGCCTGCACTGTCGTGTTGGTCGTTGCACTGGGCGGCCTGATCTTTGTGCCCGAAACGTCCGCACTGAGCGGCGAGGGCGCAGAAGTTCTGAACAAGGAAGCCAAAAACACCGCGCCCACCGACCAGCAGGCGGCCGACGACACCGACAAGGACAACGACGGCTTCCCCGATGGCTCCTACGACCTGTTGATGATCGGTGACTCCGTGTCGCTGCGCGCCGTTGATTCCTTTGACGGTGTGTTCCCGCACAGCCATATCGATGCCGAAAAGGGTCGCCAGTTTGATGCGGGCCGCGCGACATTTGAGGGCTATATCCAGCAGAACCTTGCCGGCAAGATCGTGGTCTTTGCCCTGGGCACCAACGGTTTGGTAACGGACGCCCAGGTCGATGCGATCATGGCCGACGCCGGCGAGCAGCGTATTGTCGTATTTGTAAACACGCGTAGCCCGCAGCCGTGGGTCGGGTCCACGAACCAGGCCATCGCCAACGCCGCCACGCGCTACAAAAACGTTCGCGTTATCGACTGGTACGGATATAGTGCCAACCGCAATGATCTGTTCGACGGCGATGGCACGCACCTCTCGAACGCGGGTGTGACCGAGTACCTTAAGCTCATCCACGATGCCGTCAAGAAGGACCTGCCCGTGCATCCCGAGGATCACGTTAACGATCCGCAGCCGGCGGCTGTCAAATCCGCTGCCGATGCACTCGTCAGCGCCCTCGCCTACAAACCGCACAAGCTAGGCACCGACAAGTAACGCGCAGCCAAATCTGCTTACACCCGCAGCAAACAACCCAAAATCGCTCTTTTCGAGCCGACTCCGAGAGGCCGTGGGCAAAAAAACAGGCCGCAGCCCATGGCGGCGACCTGTTTAGAGTCCAAAAGAAGCGCTACGCGCTGTAGCCCATCGCCTGCAGCACAAACATGACGACCGTCAGCACCGTAATCACACCGATAGTCGCCCAGGTGAGCACATTCCACACGCGGCCGTTGCGGTTGGCGCCCATAATGTGTCGATCGGCGGCAATAAGCACCTGGAACACCAGGACCACAGGCAAAAGCACGCCGTTGATGACCTGCGAGGTCATCATAATCTGGAACAGGTCGACGCCGGGCATGAGCACCAGCACGGCAGAGATGCCAATGATAGCCGTAATAATGCCGCGATAGACCGGGGCCTCGTCCCAGCTGCGATCGGCACCGCGCTCCCAGCCAAATGCCTCGCAGATAGCGCTGGACGTAACGCCCGGAAGCACGCAGGCGGCCAAGAAGCTCGCCGCGACCAGGCCCGATGCAAACAGCACCGTGGACCACTGGCCCGCGATGGGCTCCAACGCGCGGGCGGCGTCGGCAGCATCGCTGATCTGAATGCCCGCAGGGAACAACACCGTACCGGTCGTTATGATAATAAAGCCGGCAATGACATCGGCGGCAATCGAGCCGCTCACGGTGTCGATACGCTGCAGCACGATATCGTCCTCGCCCGCATTCTTATCGACCACGTTGTTCTGCGCCAAGAAGATCATCCACGGCGCGATGGTGGTGCCGATCGTTGCGACCACAAGCGACACGTAACTGGGGTCGTTTTGGATGTTGGGCACAACCAGGTCGACCGCCACCTCGCCCCAGCTGGGACCAGCCATAAATGCAGCGACGATGTAGGTCACAAACACGCAGCTCACCAGCAGCAGAATCTTCTCGATGCGCTGGAAGCTGCCCGACATGGTAAGCATCCAAACCAGCAGCGCCACGAGCGGCACCGAGATGCTCGCCGGCACGCCAAAGAGGGCAAGACCGCTCGCGATACCCGCAAACTCCGAAATGGTCACGGCCGTGTTGGCGATCAGCAGCGCCGCCATGGCCAGCACGCTCCTGCGCACGCCAAAGCGCTCGCGGATGAGCGAGGCCAAGCCCTTGCCCGTCACGCAGCCGCAACGCGCCGCAGTCTCCTGTGTCACGATGAGCAGCACGGTCATGACGGGAAGCATCCACAGCATCTTGTAGCCATAGCTGGCACCGGCGCTGGAATACGTGGCGATGCCGCCGGCGTCATTGCCCGAAAGCGCCGCCAGAAGGCCAGGGCCCATGGCGCCAAAGATGGCCGCGATGGTCAGCTTTTGCTTGGTGCTCGCCTTTTGCTTCGTGTTTTGCACGCGACCACCTAACCCATGACTGACATGGTGAGCAGCACCGCGGCGATGCAGTACGCCACACACGAGATCATGACGGCAATGACGTTCATGGCGGTGCCCGACGTATTGAGGTCGTGCTCGTCACGCCAGAACAGCACCATCAGGTAAATCACGGCGCTCATGTTGCCGATCAGACAGACGATGGCCGCGATGTTAAAGCAGCCGGTAAAGAGTTGCTCCTCAAACATAGGCGCGTCGAGGAACGCGGCGGTGCGCACCAGCTGGGCGCACAGGTAGGTCACGAGCGACAGAATCAAGCCCATGCCCGTACTCTGGAAGAAAAATCCCAGATACGGCTTGGGCTCATCGTCATGGCCGTCGTACTCCAGGAAGTAATTCTTGACGAACGACACCATGCGCGAGGCAGCCAACAACACGAGCGGCATGGCGCACATGGGGAACACCACCAGATGCGCGGAGCCCAGCGCCGTCCCCAGCACTGTTGCCATGATGCACGAGGCAATGCCCCACACGACAACCCAGTACTGGCGATGCACAAACCAGCTGAGCACATTCGTCGAGTCGTCGGACGCGCTATCGCCCGAGCCGACGCCTGCGATCTGCAGGTCCTCCTGGTGCTCCTCGGCGATAACGTCCATGGCGTCGTCAAAGGTCACGATACCCAAAATGTGACGGTTCTCGTCGCAAACGGGGATGGCGACCAAGTCGTACTTGGTCATCTCGTCCGTTACGTCTTCCTGGTCATCGTCGGGCGACACATAAACCAGGTCGCGATAGGCCAGCTGGCCCAGCGTGGCATCGCGGTCGGCCACGATGAGCGTACGCAGCGAAAGCACGCCGGTGAGCATGCCGCTCGGGTCCTCGGTATAGACGTAGTAGACGCTCTCGAAATCCTCGTCGAGCTTGCGGATCGCCTCGATGGCGTCACCGACCGTCGCCGTGGCGGGCAGGGAGACAAACTCCGAGGTCATGATACGGCCGGCGGTGTTGTCCTCATAGCCCAGCAGGTTACGAATCGCCTTCTCCTCCTGAACGCCCATCAGGCGCAGAAGCTTCTCGGCCTTCTCGTAATCGAGCTCGTCGATCAGATCAGCGGCGTCGTCCGGGTCCATCATGGCCAGCATCGACGATGCATCGGTGTCGGACAGGCCCTCGAGCATCTCGGTCATAAGTTCGTCGTCATCGAACTCCGAGATGGCCTCGGCGGCCTGGGCAGTATCGAGCTGCGCGAACACCTGTGCACGCAGGCGCGGGTCGAGCTGCTCGATAATGTCGGCAATGTCAGCAGGATGCAGCTCGCCAAGCGTCTTGTGCGACACCGACAGCTGGATGTTCTTAGTCGAACGGTCGAGCAGGTCCATGTAGGACCAGGCGATGATGTCCTCGCCGAGCGGTTTGCCCAGGTGCTTCATAAAGCTCTCGACGACATGCTCGAGGGCGGGGCTGATCGCGCGCAGCAGACCGCGAGCGCCAACTTCGGCACCCAGCAGGCGCAGTTGATTTTCGCCCGACATGGAAAACTTGATGTCGTTTACGCGCACGACCTTCATGCCCTGCGTGTCGACAATCTGCTTGTTGAGCACGTCGCGGGCGAGCAAGAGTTCGGTCGGCTGCAGGTACGAAAAACGGATTTCGGTGGCCGGCGACTTAAGGTGCACACCCGTCTCGTCGATACGGTCGACCCATTTGCGCCAGCTGATCATAAATGGCGTCTTGCCGGGTCCGCGGAACGCGAGCGACGTCACGTGCGGAAAAACTTCGCCGGTAGCAATGCCAAAATCGTTCACAACGCCGAGCTTTTCGCCATCGACGTCCAAGACCGGCAGTTTGAGCATCTCACTCAGATAATTCACTGGTGCTCCCCATCATTATCCCTTCGGACTGCGGCCATGCCGGCGCGCCATCCGTGGACTATTAGATATGTATACGCATGCGCGGGCGGCACGCCGCTCGGCGCTCATACCCCGTACATGCGCAAGAAGCACCTGCATGGGGTCATCGACTGTATGGTCGAGGTTTGGATTTCACCTGCAACCTTTCTCTTGACCCTTGTTATCCGCAGTAACTATAGCATCAGCATCGCGCCGTGGCGCCAAATTTATGCTCCAAACATCGCAGGCATACCAAACGCTGACGCATCCGTGACATAGTCATTGGGGACGTTCTTACATGACTAGTCTGTGCTGTCGTCATCTTCGGCGAGCTGGGGGAACACGGCGTTTTTGGGCATGGTGACCTTCGTCAGCGAGGTGAGCTTTTTGCTCAGCGATGTATCCGTCTTGACCAGATCGCTCAATGTCACGATTTTGTAGCCGTCGGCAATAAGCCCGTCGATAATCTGCGGCAGCGCCTCGAGCGTCTGCTCGGCACATTCATCGTTGTCGGTCAGCAGCACAATGTTGCCCGGCGTCACCGAATCGAGCACCGTCGAGACCTGCTCGTCGGCACCGTTGAGCAGCCAGTCGCCCGAATCGATATTCCACGAGACCACGGCAGACACCAGGTCCATCGCATCAATCCAGTTTTGCTCGTCAAAGGCTGCGTAAGGAGCACGCAAAAGCATCGTCGACGTTCCGGTCGCGGACTTGATTGCCTCGGTGCCCTTCGAAACCTGCTCGCGCACCGCATCGCGGTCCTGGCCCTTGAGCGATTCGTCGCTGTAACTGTTGGAGCCGACCTCGCAGCCGGCATCGACAATCGCCTTGGCCGTGGCGGGCGAGGCCTCGGCCGCATCGCCCGAAAGGAAGAACGTCGCGGTGACGCCCTTTTCCTTGAGCACCTGCAAGACCTGCTTGGTCGCGCCGCTCGGGCCCTCATCAAACGTCAGCGCCACGTACTTTTCGTTGCCCTTGGGCGCCACGCTCGCGCACTCGACCACGCAATCGGTGGCGGGCACGACCTCGCCGCGGTCCTGCGTCTTGCCCGATTGCTCGCCGACCCACACCTCAGAGCGACCCTGGATACCCCACGTCTTAACGTACTCGATGGCACCCGTGCCCTCGACCTTGAGCTTGGGCTCGATAACCGTCGCCTGGACCTCGTGCTTCTCGTACGTGTCGCGGCCGTCTTTGACCGTCACCTTCTCGCCGCCCGTAAGCTCGCGGCTTTTCCACTTGCCCTGTTTTATGCACTTGCCGTCCACCTTTACCGACAGCTTTTCGCCGCCATGGCGGGTCAGCACGCTGTCGTCAACGGCCAGCAGATCCCCGGCGTCGTAAGTATCGGTCAGCTCCTGGTCGTCGATGAGATTTTGCAGCGTAGAGCCGACGCGCACTGCAGTCTCCTGGCCGTTGAGGACGACATCCACGCTGCGGTTGACGTAGCCCACGACGGCGGCGACAAACAGCACGAGCGCGCAGCCCACGGCGATGAGTGCATAGGGCAGGCGAGACGGACGACGGGGCGTGCGGCCGTTGCCGATGCGAGCGCTTCGGTCGCTAAAGCCGCGGCTATGGTTGAGATACATCGCGCCGGGCTTACGGTGACGCTTGCGCTGACCGCTGGGCAGCTGCCCCAGATCGCGGCGCGCCGTCGGACGCGCGCCCGGGCGTCCGTGTGAATATGATCCGTTTTGGCGCATGTGCCCTCCCCCATAAACGCAGCAAGCCGGAGCAACAGGTCTCCGGCTTGCCTCCCATCAATTGGTACGTCGCTATTTGCTGGCTTTCGACGGGCCCCCGCTCGCCTTTTGGTATTCGTCCTTAAAGGCCTTGAACATACCGCGCGTCTTGC
>URDE01000062.1:0-10868 GCA_900546525.1 uncultured Collinsella sp. | reverse complement strand
CTGCGCCAGGTCTTGCCGTTGTACTTAACGGGATCGCTCTCGGTCCATCCGGAGTTGGCCTTCCACTTTGCCTCGTAGTCAAACAGTTCATCGGCGTTCTTGTCAGGATCGAAGACGGGGATGAAGCGGTCGCTGGCATGCTCGCTCTCGGTGAACTTAAACTGGGCCCTGTCGGCGGTATCGCCTGCGACGTCCGTGATTTCGACGCCCTCGGGGACTTCGACCTTAAACCAAATGAAGTCGGTCCTCATATCCACGGCTGGTTTTTCTGCTCCGCCGCCACCGCCACTTCCGGTAGCGCCGCCGCTGCCACCGCAGCCCACCAGGGCAACTGCGGCAAAGAGACTGATGCAGAGGGTGAGAATCGCAAAGGCCTTCTTTTTCATGGTCGTGTCCTCCTCGATCTGTAACCGCCCATGGATTACCTGCCTTTACTGTACGCGCGGGCGGCTCGTTCAGGTGGGCCATGTGTCCCATTCTGGGGGCCTGATTTGCGCCGACAAGTGGCAATATGTCCGGGCGTAAAAGAGGGGAGGGTCGGCCGATCCAATCCTCCCCTGGCTGGGCGTCCGATCATTTAATGAATGCGCACGCGATGCTGCGTGCGAGCCCCTAATGCTTGATCTCGATGCTCGAAATCTCGACTTCGCGTGCCTCGGCAACTGCCTTCGCCATGTCATCGGGAAACTCGATGGAGTTGAGGAGCGCCTCGGCTTCTTTCTTATGCAGATCGAAGTTCGAGATGAGGACGTAGACGCTTCCCGGCTCAACGTCGGTAAAGAGAAGGGTTGAGACGCCGCTGTTGTCCTCGTACGTTCCGACGAGCCACGTCCTGCCGTTATACTCGACGGACCCGCCATCCTTCCACTGGAACGTATCACCTTTCTTTTCTGCCTGGTCGGCGTGGGATTCCTCGGCCGTCAGCGCTTTTTTCCAAACGGGGATAAAGCGATCGGCCGAACCGTTCTCGTCTTCGGGGAAGGTGAGCTGGACCCTGTCGGCATTCTTGCCAGCGGAGTCGCTTACGCCAACGCCCTCGGGCATCTCGACCTTAAACCAAATGAAGTCAGTCTTCTTGGCAACGGGGGCCTTTTCTTTGCTCTCGCTCTTAGCGGCGCTGCCGCCCCCGCCCGATGCGCTCCCGCCGCAGCCGACAAGGGCAAACGCGGCAAAGAGGGCGATGCAAAGGGAAAGGATCGATAGGGTCTTTTTCTTCATGGTGGCGTCCTCCTTGTCTGCCGATGACATCACGGCGCCGCATGCTGTTGGGGTACTGATTGCACTGGCGGCGGATGTCTCTGTGCACTGTGCGGCTTATGCCTCCGTTCATCGCTTGTGGCCGTTGCGCGGCCGTGCCCCAACGGGTTCCTTACTTATAGATATGCCCCAGTTTGTGCCGTTCGGGAGTCTCGAAAGGTGGGCCATGTGTCCCATGTTTGCAGCGCCGACGCCTATCGTTCGTCATAGAAATCCGCGATGGCCAGGTGTGCTGACGCTCATGTGCTTATGGGCTAGACTTAGCATCATTACGTGTTTGATGCGGTTGGTCGGCGGTTGCCGCCCGACCGATCTATATGACTTGAAGGTGCATACGTATGAGCCAAGAGATGATGGACAAGACCTGCCGTGGGTTTGCCGAGGCGCTGGCCGCGCGCGAGCCGGTTCCCGGCGGCGGCAGCGCGAGCGCCTTTGTGGGCGCGCTGGGAGCCTCGCTTTGCGGGATGGTCGCTCGCTACGGGGCGACCAATCCCGCGCTTAGCGATCGGGCGGACGATCTGACGCGTGCATTTGCCCAGGCAGACGAGTTGGCGCAGGAACTAGTGGGTCTGGTTGCCGAGGATGTTCGTGCATACGGCCAGGTGTCCGCATCGTATGGCATTCCTCGTGATGACCCGGCTCGACCCGCGGCGATTCAGGACGCGTTGCGCGTGGCGGCCATGCCGCCGTACCGGATCATGGATGCCTGCGGGCGCGCGCTGGCGCTGCTCGAGGACATGGCCGACAAGGGTTCGCGCCAGTTGCTGTCCGACGTGGCATGCGGCGCCGTGTTCTGCCGCGCCGCCATGCAAGGCGCGAGCCTGACGCTCTTTGCCAATACCACATCTATGAAAGACCGGGCGCGCGCCGAGGAACTCGAGGCGGCGTGCGATGAACTACTAGATACGTGGCTGCCGCGCGCCGATGCACTGGCGCGCCGTGCTGCTGACGCCGCAAGGAAGAGGGGATAGCCATGGCCGAGCTGCTCAAGGGTGCTCCCGTTGCCCGTGCTTTGACCGAGGAACTTGCCGCTCACTGCGTCGCCCTGCGCGAACAGGGCATCGTGCCGACGCTGGCCATCGTGCGTGTGGGCGAGCGCGAGGACGACCTGTCCTACGAGCGCGGCGCCCTCAAGCGCTGCGAGAAGATTGGCATTGAGGCTCGCCGCGTCTTGCTTCCCGCCGATGTTTCGCAGGATGAGCTGTTGGCGGCTATTAAGGACATCGATGCCGACCCCGCTGTTCACGGCTGCCTGATGTTTCGCCCGCTGCCCGCTGGGCTTGACGAGGATGCGGTTGCTGCGGCACTCGATCCCGCCAAGGATGTTGACTCCATGACGCCGGCCTCGCTGCTTACCACGCTTTCGGGGCGAGGCGAGGGCTTTGCTCCTTGCACGGCCGAGGCCGTGTTGGCGCTGCTGGACCATTACAGCGTTGAGCTGGATGGGGCCAAGGTCGCGGTCGTCGGTCGGTCACTGGTGATTGGCCGTCCCGTTGCCGCCATGCTTACGGCTCGCAATGCCACGGTGGCGACGTGCCATACGCATACGCGCGACTTGGCTGCCGAGTGCCGTGCGGCTGATATTGTGGTTGCGGCCGTTGGACGCGCGCGCACGATTGGCGCGGATGCGGTTCGTGGGGGCCAGACGATCATCGATGTTGGCATTAATTGGGACGAGGCCGCTGGCAAGCTGGTCGGCGATGTCGATTTTGATGCTGCGGAACCGATTGTTGGCGCAATTACTCCGGTGCCGGGCGGCGTGGGGGCTGTGACCACCGCGATTCTCGCCAAGCACGTGATCGAGGCGGCGGAGCGCGCATCGAAATAGGTGTTTTTGACCACAGGGCCTGCCGAGACCGTGGTTTCGCCCTTTTTGCGCCGAAGCGATACACTGTTGCCGTTTGATTTCTTCGCTCAAGGAGGATGCGCATGCCGTGCACAACGATTTTGGTTGGTAAGAACGCGAGCTACGACGGGTCGACGCTGGTTGCCCGCAATGAGGACTCGTCCAACGGGGTGTTTGAGCCCAAGCGCATGCGTGTTGTGCACCCCGACGAGCAGCCGCGTGTCTACACGAGCGTCTTGAGCCACCTGACCGTTGAACTGCCCGACAATCCCATGCGTTACACAAGCGTCCCCGACGTTGTCCCTGGTCATGGCATTTGGGCAGAGGCCGGCTTCAACGAGCTCAACGTTGGCATGTCCGCAACCGAGACGCTTACCACCAACGAGCGCGTCCGCGGCGCCGATCCGCTCGTGGACTACGTGCCCGCCAAGGGCAACGAGGGCGAGGACGGCTATGTTCCGGCGCAGCCCGGCGGTCTGGGCGAGGAGGACATGGTGACCCTGGTGCTGCCGTATGCCAAGTCCGCTCGCGACGGCGTGCGCATCCTGGGCGAGCTGCTCGAGCGCTACGGCACCTACGAGAACAACGGCATCGCCTTTAGTGACGTTGACGAGATCTGGTGGCTCGAGACCATCGGCGGGCATCACTGGATCGCCAAGCGCGTGCCCGACGACGCCTATGTGACCATGCCTAACCAGCTGGGTATCGACAGCTTTGACCTGGACGATGCCGAGGGCGCCCAGGTCGACCACATGTGCTCTGCCGACCTGCGCTCCTGGATGGCCGAGTGGCATCTGGACCTGACGCTGGGCGTTAAGGGCGACGGTCCCGCCGCGGTCTTTAACCCGCGCGAGGCCTTTGGCTCGCACAGCGACAGCGATCACGTCTACAACACGCCGCGCGCCTGGTACATGCAACGCTGCCTCAACCCCAGCGATGTGTGGGACGGTCCCGAGGCCGACTACACGCCCGAGAGCGACGACATCCCCTGGAGCCGCGTGCCCGAGCGCAAGGTGACCCTCGAGGACATCAAGTACGTGCTTTCGAGCCACTACCAGGGCACGGAGTACGACTGCTACGGCAGCAAGGGCACGCCCGCCACGCGCGGCGCCTATCGTCCCATCGGCATCAACCGCAACAGTCAGCTCGCCGTGCTGCAGCTGCGCCCCTATGCGCAGCCGGCGTATCGCGCCGTGCAGTGGATGGCGTTTGGCTCCAACTCGTTTAACGCGCTCGTGCCGCTGTACGCCAATGTCGAGACCATGCCCGAGTACTATGCCGATACGCAGGCTCGCGTGACGTCGGAGAATTTCTATTGGGCAAATCGCCTGATCGGTGCCTTGGCCGATGTTCGCTTCCACGAGTGTGGTCGCGCGGTCGAGGATTATCAGGAGAAGGTCGGCGGCATGGGTCACAAACAGATTCACGACGTCGATGCCGTCGTAGCCGCGCTGCCCGAGGCCGAGGTGCCTGCCGAGCTCGCCCGCGCCAACGAGGCCTTTGCCGAGCTCGTGCGCGTGGAGACCGATGCTCTGTTGGGCAAGGTGCTCTACACCACGAGCTGTGCCATGAAGAATTCCTTCGCTATGAACGATAACGTAAGGTAAAGACGGCCTTGCAGCGAGCGAGTGGGGCAAACGCCGTCAAAGGCTTTGCCCCGCTCGATTTCTATCCCGGCGATAAAACGATTTTGTGTCGTTCACCCAATCTTGGGTACAAGAAGGCCAATGCAGTTGTTCACGATTGGAGCCAACCATGGTTATGAAATTCGATCAGCTTGTTAACGGTGCCATCAACGTGGGCTTCGGCGCCGCCGCCGTCGCCGTCGAGGGCGGCAAGAAGGTCCTCGACGACCTCAATACCAAGGGCGAGCAGGTGCGCAAGGACGTCGGCACCCCCGATATCGCCCGCAGCGTGTCCGACATGTTCGAGCAGGCGGGTGGCACCATCTCCGACCTGACCGAGCGCCTGGGCATGCAGGGCGAGACTGCGGCGCAGCGCGTGCTCGACGAGCTCATCCTGGCCCGCGTCCGCGTTATGACCGCTCCCGAGCGCACGGCCTTTTTGGCCCATGTGCGCGACATCGTCGATTCGGTCGAGGACAACGTGACTTCGGTGCCCGTCGAGTCCGTTGAGCCCGACGATGCAGAGGACACCGAAGAGGCCGAGTAGCAGCGCAGATGGCAGATTCCACCACCGATTACAACAATCTAGATCCCTTGGGTGGCGAGACGGCGGTTGTCGATGAGGTCGAGGCCGCCGTCTCGGGCGCTCGCAAGAAGCCGCGTGCTGTCGATATGGTTCCCGAAGAGCCCGACGCGATGGCGCCGGACGAGGAATACCAGCTCACGCCGGCAGGCCGCCGCGAACGCATTGGGCAGATCGTTCGCCTGATCAAAAAGTACCGCGTATGGGATAACCTCACGCCGGTGCGCCTGCGTCGTCTGCTCGAAGAGCTCGGCCCCATGTTCGTTAAGATGGGGCAGATTCTGGCCAACCGCTCCGAGATTTTGCCGCAACGGTTTTGCGACGAGCTGCGTCGCCTGCGCTCCGATGTAGAGCCGGTGCCGTATGAGGTAGTGCTCCGCTGTCTGGAAGAGGAATATGGCCAGCGCTTGGGGCAGATGTTCGACGCCATCGACCCCAACCCACTCGGTAGCGCGTCGCTCGCGCAGGTGCACCGCGCCCGCCTGGTGACCGGCGAGGACGTGGCCGTTAAGGTGCAACGCCCCGGCGCGCAGCAGGTCATGGCGCAGGACATCGACATCATCCGTTCGGTGGTGCGCATCGTTTCCAAGTTCGTCAACACCGATCAGTTTGTTGACCTGCACGGTGTGGTCGAAGAGCTGTGGACCTCATTTCGCGAGGAGACCAACTTTTTGGCCGAGGCCAAAAACCTCAACGATTTCTATGACTTCCACAAAAGCGTGCATGGCGTGTCGTGCCCCAAGTCCTACCTGGACCTTTGCACCGAGCATGTTGTGGTCATGGACTACATCGACGGCATCTCGATTGCCGATCCCGAGCGCCTGGTGGCTGAGGGCTATGACCTGGAAAAGATTGGCTCGGCGATTGTCGAGGACTATTCGACGCAGGTGCTCGACGACGGCTTTTTCCATGCCGACCCGCATGCGGGAAACATTATCCTCAAGGACGGCATTGTCTACTTTATTGACCTGGGCATGGTCGGGCGCATGTCGAGCCACGACCGCGGCATCGTCAAGGACATGATTTTCGCCGTGGCCGAGGGCGATGTGCCCAAGCTCAAGGATTCGCTCATGCGCTTTGCCGTGACGCGCGGCGACTCGGCCGAGCTCGACCATTCGGCCTTTTTATCCGACTTGGACTTTATCGTCGCCGACTTTGCGGGTCTCGACCTTAAGGATCTTGATATCGGCGAGTTTTTGACCTCGCTGCTAAACCTGGCGCGCAAAAACGATGTTGAGCTGCCGAGCGTGGTGACGATGTTCGCCCGTGGCATGGTGACACTCGAGGGCCTGCTGACCGAGTACATGCCCGACGTCAACATGATTCAGATCATCCAGACGCACATCAAAAACGAGAAGAGCACCTATGCGTGCGTCCGCGAAATGGGGCGCGATCTTGCCGCGAGCAGCTATCGCGCGGCAAAAGGCTCGCTCGAGGCGGCCGAGTATCTGGGCTTGGCGTCGCGTATGCTCACGCGCGGTCAGCTTAAGGTAAACACGCAGATCATGAGCAGCGATAAGGCGCTGCGGCAGCTGGGTGGAATTATCGACCGCATGTCGATGGCAATTGTGATCGCCGGTCTGTTTATCGGCTCATCGGTGGTGTACTACGCACGCATCGAGCCGGTTGTGTTCGGTATCCCGGTCATTGGCTTTATGGGCTACGTGAGTGCGCTGGTGCTGGCGCTGATGCTGGGCCGCGAGATCTGGCGCAACAGTCACGGCGGCAAGCGGTAATGACCCCTGGGGGACGGAGGAAAACGGATCATTTTGCTCAGCGATCCATCCACGCCCTAATCTATCGCAAACCATAGCTTTTACCTTGGGCTTCGCCTGTGTGCGGGGCCCTTTTGCGTGCTACCATACTGACAGTAATAATCGATGGCCTAGATGGTGGTGCGGAGACGCACGAACGCGCGGTTTTCCTGCGCGTTTGGGAGAATCGGGGTGCAAGTCCCCGGCTGTACCAGTAACCGTAATTCCTCTTGGTCCGGGATGTTCGCATCGCAGATCGGACGGCGCGCCCGGGTCGGTAAGGTTAAGTCGGATCGCCTCCCATCTTGTACGTGACCGCGGCGCATGCCGCCGGTACGCGTTGGGCTCTGGAGGGAAGGGGGACCCCGATGGGGGTACTCAAGCGCAATATGCGCGATGATGTGGGGCAGCCGCTGGGCAATGCTCCCAGTGCAGACAGTAGGAGACAAATGGATATGTTTGAGGACGAGTGCCAGCGCGCCTCGTGGCGTCGTCATGGAGCGATTGCCCGTGGCGTAGCCAAGCGCGGTCTGGTGGCGTTCCTGGCTTTTGCCATGGCTTTTGGCACCACGCCGGCGCAACTTTGGGCCGAGGGCGCCGAGGGCATTGCCGAGGCCGTGGCTCAGGCTACGACGGGCGGCGAGGGCGCGGCAGCCGACGATAGCGCTGCTGCCGCCGATGCCGGTGCGAACGGTGCTGCTGCGGAGGACGGCGCGGGTGCCAGTGACGCTGCTGCCGATGGCGCCGACGCAGGTCAGGGCGCAACTGCGAGTGCCGCGAATGGTGCTGACACCGCCGCAGACAACGCGACTGAGTCCGAGAACTCTGCGGCGGCGCCTGCTGCTTCGGAGCAGAAGAACGCCGTTGCCGCCGCATCCGCCACAACGCTTTCCGGTGAGGCAAAGGTCTTCATTCAGGACGCCAAGGATAAAGACAACTCGTATTCCACGAAGTCTGGCGCGCTCAACGTGGGCGATACGCTCTGGGCAAACATGTACGATGAGGTCGAGGACGACTGGTACGGCACTTTGACTGAGTCCGTCGCCAATCCCGGCACTTGGACCTACACTTGGCTCGCCGGCACGACCAGGGCCAGCAGCAACGTTGCCGACTACACCGAGGTCGTTGGCCACGAGCAGTCGCTCAACGTCACCGCCGCGATGGAAGGCAAATACTTCATCTGCAAGGTTACGGCAGACGGCAAGGACTACTATGGTCCCGCTGCGTACGACTCGGGCATTAACGTCAAGGACATCCCTGGCCCCGTGCTGGGCGCCGGGCAGATGGAGCTTAGCAGCGTCAAGCTCAGTAGCGACACGCCGAGCATAGGGGATACGCTGACGGCGACTCCGTACATAAGCTATTATCAGCAAGCCCCCGCCGATGCCAAGGTCACCTACACGTGGTCCGCATCCACCTCGCAGTACTCGGGATTTACCAAGATCGAGGGCGAGACGGGCGCTACGCTCGTGGTGGGCGACGACCTTGAGGGCAAGTACATCAGGGTCGAGGCCAACGCTGGCGTCAACACGGTGAACAAGACCACTTCCAGCAAGGTCAAACAGGCCGGTGCGGTCGAACTTTCGGCCGTGTCTATCGTTAACACCAAGGACAACACGAGCGTCTTTGCGGTGGGGGATACCGCTAAGGCCCGCGCCAAGGAGAAGGGCGGCGCGTACGGCGCGTTCGTCGACGCGAGCAAGCTCAACTATCAGTGGCAGAGCTCTAACACCAAGAGTGGCACGTATACCGACATTGCGGGTGCCACGGGGGAGACCCTCGAGCTAACCGACGCTTTGGGCGGCAAGTACCTCAAGTGCAAGGTGTCCTCGAAGATTGGCTCTTCGAGCTTGACCAACTCGACGGGCTCTCTCGTTGCTGCCGCCGGTTCAATTAATGTCACGAGCGTGACTATGAGCCCGACTTCGGGCAAAGTCGAGGTTGGTTCCACGATTACGGCGACCGCCAAGGCGGGTTCCACCGACGTTACCACCGATTCACATGTCACGTGGCAGTGGTATAAGGGCACCTCGAACTACGCGAGTTCGTGCAACACGCCTATCGAGGACGAGACCGGCAACACCCTGACGGTGACCGCCGCCCTTAAGGGTTACTACGTCGTGGCCAAGGCCAACGGCGGTTACGGCGAGCAGAAGCCTTACTATGCGGCGGGTCCTGTTTCCGTTGCGGGCCAAGTGGAGCTCTATGACGTGCAGTTCGAGGGCTCTCCTGCCACCAACGGCGTGCACGTGGGCGATACGCTCAAGACCAAGGTGCGCAAAAAGGACGGCTCCAACTATCACTATATCGACCGCACCGATAATGTGACCTACCAGTGGCAGTATGCAAACAGCAGCTCGAGCTACGACTCCGCTTACACCGATATCCCCGGTGCCACCGAAGCGACCTATGTCGTTGACGCCGCCTATACTGGCAAGTACCTGCGCGTGAAGGTTACGAGCGAAAATACCGTTTCCAGCACGCAGAAGAAGAGCTCCTACGGCGGCGCGCAGTCCGTTGCCCCGCTCGGCCCCGTGACGCTCAAGGGCCAGTACAAGCTGGCGGGCATCGAGCTTGCCGATAAGAATGTTACGCTGAGCGTGGGTTCAAAGATCACGCCGAGCGTGCAGGTTCCGGGCAGCTGGTCGGGCTCGACCAAGGACGTGCCCGACGATGCCGAGCTCACTATGGCGTGGTATGCCAAGGGCGAGGGCGATGCCGACTGGACCGAGCTCACCGACGGCATCGATACGACCGATGGCAGCCTGACTATTTCGGACGCGCTTGTTGGCAAGCGCATCAAAGTTACGGCGAACGCCCTCGACAACACCGTTGAGTGGGTTTCGCCCGATAGCGTTACCGCGGCGGGGGAGTATAGCCTGCTGCGCGTGACCACTACGCCACAGATCAATAGTGATTCGACCCATCTCGTTTCGGGTGATAGCGTCAAGGCGACGGCGCAGGCTAAGCGCGCCGACGGTTCGACCACCAACGGCATTGACGTGACCACTCAGGCGACTGTTGCCTGGTATGCGGCGGACGATGCGAAGGCTCCGGAGGCCGACTGGACGCTGCTGTCCGATATGTCGGGCGCCACGGCAACGGTTTCGGCTTCTGCCGCGGGTAAGTATCTGAAGGCTGTCGCCACGAGCGGCAGCTCGACGGTCGAGCTCGTCTCCGCCAACAAGGTTATCGCCGCGGGCTCGCTCGAGGCTGCAGCCCAAAAGCTCACCGATGCTAACAAGCAGATTGTTGTTGACTACAGCGCAAAGGGCGGCAACGTTAACGACGCGCTGAAGGCGCAGCTTGCCGATTTGGGATTTACCGATATTGACGTCAAGGTCTCCGAGGGCGGCGTTGCCTTTAATGCAGAGGATGACAAGGCAACGGTCGGTATCTCCGACGCCCAGGGTAAGACCAACGGCGATGTGACGTTCTTCTACATCGACCCCAACAACTACACCGGTTACAACATCGACGGTCTGCGTAGCGCCGACGTCGTGTTTGAGCTGTCGCGCGATGGCAAGACCGAGTATTACCAGCCCAGTAAGTCGGTGCAGGTTGCTTGGGACGAGGCTCGTGTGCAGCAGATGCTCGACGATGCCGCCGAGCAGGTTGCCATCGGTTACGTTGCGGGCGATTCGGCCGAGTCCGTTACGTCCAACCTCACGCTTCCGTACCGCGCAGGCTCCAAGAGCAAGTTCGAGGTTAGCTGGAAGAGCTCCGACGGCGATGTCATTTGGCCGTCCGGTTATGGCTGGGACGACTACACCGGCAAGGTGACGCGCGTTTCGAGCGATCGC
>URDE01000061.1:0-11032 GCA_900546525.1 uncultured Collinsella sp. | reverse complement strand
GAGCACAACCTTGCCAAGGTTGGGGTCGCGGGTTCGAGCCCCGTTGTCCGCTCCAACTATCTTACGCGGTTCTAACGAACCGCGTTTTTTGTTGACGCTGCGCGAGCCCCGGGCACCCCATCTTGCCCCCTCAATCGTCGGTCGCGTACATAAAGTACGCTTCCCTCCTCTTTCGCGGCAACCTGGGGCACCCGGAGCCCGCTCGCTGTTGTGGCCGGGGGAGTGAGTCTTCCGTTCTTTTCACTAATCGATCGATTCGTCCCAGGAGGCTCGAGCCCGAGAGGGAGCGAGCGTTTTGGGGTGTGGCTGTGGCGTTGTTTGCCTCGAATGACAGCTTTGGGCGTATCATCGTGGGCATCTCGCAAAACCTCGTTGCAAGGGAGGCTCACCCCATGGCTGCAGAAAAGTCCTCTTCGCGCTCATGGATGTCCGATGCCGCGATCTATCAGATCTACCCGCGTTCGTTTAAGGATTCGACCGGTTCGGGTCTGGGCAATATCGCGGGCATTACCCAGCAGATGGACTATCTTGAGCGGCTGGGCATCGAGGCCATCTGGCTGAGCCCGTTTTACCCTTCGCCTCTTGTCGATGGCGGCTATGATGTGGCGGACTACTGCGATGTCGACCCGCGTCTCGGCTCGCTTGACGACTTCGATGACATGATCGCTGCGGCTCACGCGCGCGGCATCAAGGTCATCGTCGATATCGTGCCCAACCATTCATCCAACCAGCACCCCTGGTTCAAAGCCGCTCTTGCCGCCGGCCCCGGATCGCCCGAGCGCGCCCGTTATATCTTCCGCGATGGTCGCGGCGAGCATGGCGAGCTGCCTCCCACCAATTGGAATGCCAACTTTGGCGGCCCCGCCTGGACGCGTGTTGCGGACGGTCAATGGTATCTGCACATGTTTACGCCCGAGCAGCCGGACTTTGACTGGTCATGCCCCGAGGTTCACGCGTTCTTTTGCGACGTCCTGGCGTTTTGGAGCGATCGAGGCGTCGATGGCTTTCGCATCGATGTGGCGCACGGTCTCGCCAAGGATCTCGACCGCGATGACCTCGACCGGTGGCATCTCGCCGAGGGCGATGGCATGGTTGACGACGGCGCCCATCCGCTGTGGGACCGCAACGAGGTCCACGAGATCTATCGCGAGTGGCGCCGCGTGTTCGACCGCTATAATCCGCCGCGCAGCGCCGTTGCCGAGGCGTGGGTGCTGCCTGAGCGCCAGTATCTCTATGCGCGTCCCAGCGAGCTTGGCCAGACATTCAACTTTGAGTTTGCCAAGGCCACTTGGACCTATGATGACATGCACGCTGCAATCGAGGAGGGCTTGAAGGCAGCTATCGAATCCGATTCCGCCTCGACCTGGGTACTCTCCAACCACGACGTGCCGCGCGTGGCGACGCGCTATGCCCTGCCGCAAATCAAGGCGACGCGCTACCACCAGATTGCGCTCGACTGGCTCTTACGCGACGGGTCGTCTTATGACGAGGACCGTGAACTCGGCGAGCGCCGCGCGCGGGCGGCTCTTTTGCTTGAACTGGCGCTTCCGGGCTCGGCATACGTGTATCAGGGTGAGGAGCTCGGTCTTTTTGAGGTGGCTGATATCCCGTGGACTGCACTCGAAGATCCCAGTGCAACCAATACGCGCGGACCGAAGCGCGAGAAGGGGCGCGACGGCTGTCGTGTGCCCCTGCCGTGGGTAGCGGCGGACGATCCCGCGCAGGGCGGATCGTTTGGGTTTTCGCCGGCGGACGCTGATGCGGCGCCCCATCTGCCGCAGCCTGCATGGTTTTCCGATTATGCTGCCGATAGGGAAGAAACGGACCCGACATCGATGCTTGCGCTCTATCGTGACGCCCTCTGGCTGCGGCGCAAGCTGCGCGGGTGCGCCAACGATCTTGCGTGGCTCGATCTTGACGGGCGCACCGGTCTTGCGGATGGTGCCGAGGGCGCTGAGGGCGGCGTCATCGCCTATCGCCGCGATAACGGCTGGGCGTGCGTGACGAACTTCGGTGCAGCACCCGTGGAGCTGCCGGCGGGCAGGGTCCTGCTCACCTCATCAGCGCTTGCAGACGGCAGACTCGCGCAGGACAGCTCTGCCTGGATCATGCTCGGTGAGATGTAAGGGCCTCTTGCGGCGAGTTTGCGTTTGCCTGCGCCTTCCGTGGTGGCTGATGTCTTCGCGAGGTTCGCGAGGGCGTCGCAAAACTTTTCAAAAAAAGTTCTTGCATAGGATGCGGGCATCACGTAAGATTAATCCTCGTAAGCGGACATGGCTCAGTTGGTAGAGCACAACCTTGCCAAGGTTGGGGTCGCGGGTTCGAGCCCCGTTGTCCGCTCCATTTGGGCGTTTAGCTCAGGGGGAGAGCGCTTCCCTGACACGGAAGAGGTCAGAAGTTCAAATCTTCTAACGCCCACCAAATGTTCGCAGCTCAGAGGCTATGTCCTCTGGGCTGTTTTGTTTTTTGCCACCAAGCGCGCCGCCAAATAAGTCATCAAATATTGATCCAAGGTCCGTACGCGATGGTCTTTGTATCCCGTAGGGGTGCCGGCAGATTGCATGTGTCCTGGCCCATCATGACCGCAACATGTTGGTCAAGGACAATCTTTTGGATTCTTTTGGCGCGAGCAGCTTGGTTTTGGTGCTATTTGGCGGCGGCACGGTTGAGGGGGTTTCAAAACTGCTGTGCAGGTAGTTGGGTTGATAACGTTTTAGCAGTCTGCCAAGAGGCCTTCATTTATAATGCGTCTGCAAATTGACCAATTGCTTTGACCTGCTGAAACACTATATGTTGTGTTTGACCTAAAAAAAGAATACAGGATATAGATGCCTCTTTGTCGTATGATAGATGGCGGACAGAGAACGAGAACCTTATTCGCCCCATTATTTGGATGGATCTTTGAGCCCCTTGATTGGCTGCGAGGATTGTCCGCATGAGGGCCTATGGTTATCGAGAACACAGATTGCGCGACGGCGCCGCAAGACAGGGTAAGCCCTGCCGGGCATCGTTTGGCTCTGAAGCGCAATGAGGCTACGATGCGAAAGAGGCAAGAGGATGAAGATCATCAAGCGCAGCGGCACCGAGGTTACCTTTGACATCGATAAGATCGTCAATGCGATCCGCGCCGCAAACTTGGAGGTCGAGGAAGGCTCTCGCCTTACCGACCGCCAGGTGATCTATGCGGCACAAAACGTCGCCGAGGCATGTGAGAAGGCCGGCCACACCGTATCGGTCGAGGAGATCCAGGATCTGGTCGAGGACGAGATTATGCGTCTCGACTGCTACGAGGTCGCTCGCCACTACATCATCTACCGCTATGTTCAGAGCCTGAAGCGCCAAAAGAACACGACCGATGACAAGATTCTGTCGCTGATTGAGTGCAATAACGAAGAGGTCAAGCAGGAGAACTCCAACAAGAACCCGACTGTCAACTCCGTTCAGCGCGACTACATGGCCGGCGAGATTTCCAAGGACCTGACGCAGCGCGTGCTGCTGCCCCAGGAGATCGTGGATGCCCACAACGAGGGCCTGATTCACTTCCACGATTCGGACTACTTCGCCCAGCACATGCATAACTGTGACCTGGTGAACCTGGAGGATATGCTCCAGAATGGCACCGTTATCTCGGGCACGCTGATCGAGAAGCCGCACAGCTTTTCGACTGCTTGCAATATCGCGACGCAGATCATCGCGCAGGTCGCCTCTTCCCAGTATGGCGGTCAGTCGATTTCGCTGACCCACCTGGCTCCGTTTGTCGAGGTGAGCCGTCAGAAGATTCGCGGCGAGGTTGCCCGCGAGCTCGAGGAGCTTGGCGTCTCTGCGTCTGCCGAGAAGGTCCGTGAGGTCGTTGAGGATCGTCTGCGTGACGAGATCCGTCGCGGCGTCCAGACGATTCAGTATCAGGTCGTGACCCTTATGACCACGAATGGCCAGGCGCCGTTCGTGACGGTCTTTATGTATCTCAATGAGGCCCGTACGCCCCAGGAGAAGCACGACCTTGCCATGATTGTGGAGGAGACGCTTCGTCAGCGCTATGAGGGCGTTAAGAACGAGGCTGGCGTGTGGATCACTCCGGCGTTCCCCAAGCTTATCTATGTGCTCGAGGACGATAACGTTTACGAGGATTCCCCGTACTTCTACCTGACTCAGCTGGCTGCGAAGTGCACCGCCAAGCGCATGGTGCCCGACTACATCTCCGAGAAAAAGATGCGTGAGCTTAAGCTGTCGAAGGGCGAGACTGCGGGCAACGGCGATTGCTACACCTGCATGGGTTGCCGCAGTTTCCTGACGCCCGATCGCTCGGGCAACGGTTTTAACAACGTTGCCAACGCGTTCAACTATGACCCGAGCAAGCCCAAGTACTATGGCCGCTTTAACCAGGGTGTTGTGACCATTAACCTGCCCGATGTCGCGCTGAGCTCGCATCAGGACATGGACAAGTTCTGGAAGATCTTCGACGAGCGCCTTGAGCTGTGCCACCGTGCCCTGCTGTGCCGTCACGAGCGCCTGATGGGCACGCTTTCGGATGCCGCGCCGATTCTTTGGCAGTACGGCGCCCTGGCGCGCCTTAAGAAGGGCGAGACGATCGACAAGCTGCTCGTGGGCGGTTATTCCACCATTAGCCTGGGGTATGCCGGTCTGTATGAGTGCGTCAAGTACATGACGGGCCACAGCCACACCGAGAAGGAAGGCACGCCGTTTGCCATGGCCGTCATGCAGCACATGAACGACAAATGCGCCGAGTGGAAGGCCGAAAGCGATATCGACTTCTCACTGTACGGCACCCCGCTTGAGTCGACGACCTACAAGTTCGCCAAGTGCCTGCAGCGTCGTTTTGGCATTATTCCGGGTGTGACGGACAAGGGCTACATTACCAACAGCTACCACGTCCATGTGTCCGAGGAGATTGATGCTTTCGATAAGCTCAAGTTTGAGGGCATGTTCCAGCAGCTTTCGCCGGGCGGTGCCATCTCCTACGTCGAGGTTCCTAACATGCAGGACAACCTTAAGGCTGTCATTCGCGTGATGCAGTACATCTACGACAACATCATGTATGCCGAGCTCAACACCAAGAGCGATTACTGCCAGGTGTGCGGCTATGACGGCGAGATCAAGATTGTCGAGGATGACGGCAAGCTGGTGTGGGAGTGCCCCAACTGCGGCAACCGCGATCAGGAGAAGATGAATGTCGCCCGTCGTACGTGCGGCTACATCGGTACTCAATTCTGGAACCAGGGTCGAACCGAGGAGATCCGCGACCGCGTGCTGCATCTCTAATACCGCTCCGGGGCTGAACCGAGAGGGCCGCTTGGGCATTTGCTCGCTATTTCGGACAGTCCTGCGCAAGACGAAGACCACATTAAGTGGCCTTCTTTGCGTGCGGAACTCATATCGAGCAAAAGCCCAAGCGGCCCTCTCGGTTCAGCCAAGTTGACGTAGTTGAGATGCAGCATGCGGTCTGCTCACTTCTCGAAGTTCTTAGCGGAAATGAGTTGACTTGCAACAACGTTTTGCTTGCGATGGCGGTTGGGCTGCAACAAAGTTTTTATTGGACCTCGAACCCTATACTCGATGTTCGCTTCGTTCATTGAGTTACCCTTTGCATGAGGCCGGGGCATATCGTCCCGCCCGCAGTTTCGCAGGCCGCAGGCCGAGAATGTTTGAGGACGGGATGATATGCCCCGGCCTCCCGGGAGAGTTACCTATGAACTACGCGAACATTAAGTATTTCGACATTGCTGATGGGGAAGGTGTTCGTACTTCTCTGTTTGTGAGTGGGTGCCGTCGTGGGTGCAAGAATTGCTTTAACTCCGTCGCGTGGGACTTTGCCGCGGGTGAACCGTTCGACCGTGCCGTCGAGGACAAGATTATCGACAGTCTTGACCATCCCTTTATTGATGGCCTGACGATTCTGGGTGGCGAGCCCATGGAACCCGAGAATCAGGCGGGTCTCGTTGACTTTATCGAACGCGTGCGTGCGGCCTATCCTGTGGAGTCGGGGAAGACCATTTGGTGCTTTACCGGCGACGTGCTCGAGGAACTTATGCCGGGCGGCCGTCATCATACCGAGGTGACGGACCGAATCCTTGCCTGCCTCGATATGTTGGTGGACGGCCCGTTCGTTCAAGACCTGTACGATATCTCCTTGCGTTTTAGGGGTTCGAGTAATCAGCGGGTGATCGACATGAACGCCACGCGCACTCGTGCCGCGCGCGAGGGCGTTTCGCTTTGCGACGCTGTGGAGCTTTGGCGGGACGATCCGGTCTATTCGACCCATACTATGTAGCTTGTGGCCGATGCCGGAGGGCGTGGTACCATAGCGCGAACGCAAAATCGGAAGAGTGAGGCCTAGATGGTCGATCAGGAAAAAGTTGAGACCGCCATAAAGCTGTTGCTTGAGGGCATAGGCGAGGACCCAACTCGTGAGGGCCTGCTGGAGACGCCGGCACGCGTCGCCCGTATGTATGGCGAGATTGCCGGCGGCATGGACCAGAGCGCTGAGGAGCACCTGTCCAAAACTTTTGCCGTCGCTTCGAACGATTTAGTTATCGAGCGCGACATCACGTTTTACTCGCTGTGCGAGCACCATCTGCTGCCGTTTTA
The DNA here is from genome assembly GCA_900546525.1 of uncultured Collinsella sp. Lineage (GTDB taxonomy): Bacteria > Actinomycetota > Coriobacteriia > Coriobacteriales > Coriobacteriaceae > Collinsella. The sequence goes on along the minus strand of URDE01000061.1, from coordinate 4,426 downwards.
TGGCAAGGCTGCGATCGGCTATATCCCTAACGGCCGCGTGGCGGGTCTGTCTAAGCTTGCTCGCACGGTTGAGGTCTATGCCCGTCGTCTGCAGCTGCAGGAGCAGCTGTGTACACAGGTTGCCGATGCCCTCATGGAATATCTTGCCCCCCAAGGGGCAATCGTGCTGATGGAAGCCGAGCATATGTGCATGACCATGCGCGGCGTGCAAAAGCCCGGTACCAAGACCGTAACGCTTGCTCGTCGCGGTGTCTTTGAGACCGATCCGTCGCTCGAGGAGCGATTCTTTAGGATGCTGGGCCGCTAACCATGAGAGTCGTCAACGACTTTGCATCGAAGACCGATGAAGGAACGTCGCGTCGCGGCTTTATGGCTTCGGGCCTGACTCCCTTTGGTGCCATGCCTCGCATTGATTACATCTGTGCCAACGGACTGTTCCGGCGGCATCTGGGAAACATTGCGCAGTTGGAATCGGGGCGCATCTTTTGCCGCCACGGTATCGACCATTTGCTGGATGTCGCCCGTATTATGTGGATCAAGAATCTCGAGGAAGAGCTCAAATTTGACCGCGAGGTCATCTATGCCACGGCACTTCTTCACGATATCGGCAAAGATGAACAGTATGAATCGGGTATATCCCATGATGTTGCAAGCGAACGCGTCGCCGATGCGATTCTCGGCGGCATGCCCGAAGACGTGGCGTTTGAGCCGGCAGATGCCGCAGCCATTAAGACGGCCATTCTGGGCCATCGAAAGCTGCGCGTGAACAGCCAGCCGCTTGAGCGTCTGCTCTATGCAGCCGACAAAGCGTCGCGCGCCTGCTTTGCATGCCCTGCGCGCAATGCCTGCAACTGGAGCGATGATAAAAAGAACCTGTCGATTCGCGTGTAGTCGGTATGCGCGGTCGGGGTTCTGAACGAAGGAGACGATCGCGATGACTAACAAAAAGCTGCCCGAGAATGCAACCAAGACCGAGGGTGCCGAGCTTGCCCGTCGTGGCAGGGGCGAGATTTCCGCCGCAACGGCGGTGCCCCATGTGAGCTATGACGACCTGCGCCATGCCGACCGCATTACTATCGATGGTCTCGAGGTCTTTGCCAACCACGGCGTGTATCCCGAGGAAAACGCCCTGGGGCAGAAGTTTGTCGTGTCCTTGGTGCTCTATGCCGACCTGCGCGCGGCGGGGGAGCACGATAACCTGGATGCCTCTATTGATTACGGCTCGGTGTGCCACGATGTCGATGGCTATCTGCGCGAGCATACGTTTAAGCTCATCGAGGCTGCAGCCGAGGGTGTGGCCCAGATGCTGCTACGTCGTTATCCCTTGCTGCTTGGCGTGCGTGTTAAGCTCGATAAGCCTTGGGCGCCCGTCGGTCTTCCCCTGGCAAGCTGTGGCGTCGAGATCGAGCGCGTGCGCTAGCTGACGCTAAAGCTCGTTGGCGGGCGGTTTTTTGAGTCGCTGCGACAGAGCTCTATTGTTGGGGCAGTACGTGTCGAGCAGGGCGTGAAACCGCTGATTGTGGCTTGGCTCGAGCAAGTGGACGAGCTCGTGGGCGACAACCATGTCGAGGCATTCGACGGGGTAGCCGGCAAGTTCTCGTGCGATGCGAATGGCGCCGGATTTGGGCGTGCACGAGCCCCAACGCGTTTTCATGCTGCGTACGGAAACGCGGGAAACGGAGACGCCCATTGCGATTTCGTACGCGTGCAAAAAATCGCGCAGCGCCGATGTGACCTCGGACGTATAGAGCTGGTCGATGTGGGCTTGGAGCTCGTCGGACGTTAGACCGTCGAGGATTGCGAGCCGCTTGGCCTGTGGGCGTTCGTTCGACTTGTCGGCACCCATAAAACTTGCGAAGGTGGCCTGCTGGGGTCGCGGTGCGGGTGATACAAAGTTGTGATCGAGTGCGTCCTGTACCGTGATGGGCTTGCCCCAAAGCGCAATGATGGACGAGGGGCTGAGCGGCTCCTGTGCCGTCGTCTGACGTTGCTCGCGCTGGGCAAGTCGGCTGATAATCCAGGCGCTGTTGCGCTTCACAAACGCTTCGATACGCTCGCGGCTGGCGCCGAGCGGTGCGCTGGCGTGGACCTCACCGCTCGATGTGACGCGTAGGTTGAAGTTCTTGACGCGCTTTTTGGTAACGACGACGGGGATGGGCATCCCATCCGGTCGGGGTAGGAAAATCGTAAACTGCTGCGTCAAAAGCGGTCCTTCAGATTGGGGACGGGCCGGCATTTCGACCGTTCGGTATGCCGGCCCGCTCAAGGGATGTGAAATTAATAACGCTCGAAGAAGGCAAGGGCGTTATCGCTGCAGAGCTTCTGCATCACGGTCTTGCCAAAGTGCTTGGAGAGCATGTTCTGGAATTCGGGCATCTTGCTGGCATCGGAGAGGAAAGCGGGCACCTTGGCGCCGTCCCAGTCGCCGCCGAGTGCGATGACATCTTCGCCGCCCAGGTCGAGCCAGTGCTCGATATGTGCCGCTAGCTGGTCGAAGGTGACGTCTGCGGTGGTCTTGTCGGTCGCATCGTTGGATAGGAACTCGCTGCAGTAGTTGAGGCCGACGATGCCGCCCATGTCGCGAATGGTGCGGAACTGGTCGTCGGTGAGGTTGCGCTTGACGCCGCAAACCGCACGGGAGTTGGAGTGGCTGGCGACGAAGGGGCGCGTGGCGTGGGCGACAACCTCGTCAAAGCACTCATCGTTGAGGTGGGAGACGTCGAGTATCATGCCGGCGTGCTCCATCTGCGTAAGTGCCTCGATGCCGGCGGCGGTGAGGCCGGCGTGGGTGTCGTGGCCGCTCGCGAGCGGTCCCTGCGCGTTCCAGCTGAGTGACGACATAAGCACGCCCAAGCTCTTGAGCACCTCGATCAGCGCGGGGTCCTCGGCAAAGAACGTGGCGTTTTCGATGGTGTGGATGCAGGCGACCTTGCCGTCTTTGAGCGCAGGGCGAATATCAGCGGCGCTGCGCACGTTGACCATGCGGTCGTGGTTGAGCATTGCCTGGCCGCTCATATGCGCCATGATCTGCGCCTGGAAGCGCGCGGCGTGGGCGGTGGGAATCTCGTCGGGGACAAACGTAGCGAAGCACTGCGCCCACGGCGTGTTGCCGATCTTTGCGAGCGAGATGGCGCAGGCGTTGCCCTCGATAAGGTCGAAATCCTGCGGATGCGTTTCGTCGCCGGGGAAATAACCGTCGGTGCCGGCGGTAAAGCGCAGGTCAAGATCGAGTGTGGCCCAGCCGATACGGTCGGCGGTGTCGCAGTGTAGGTCAAATACGGGATATGCCATGGTTCCTCCGGTTGCAGCGTTTCTTTGCAAACTGTCAATGAATTGTATGACTAGGGTATAGTTAGCGCCATATGTTCACGGCGGCCCGCGTTGTGCGCCGCCCTTATCACGGAGGTTACTATGTCCAACCAGGGCAAGAAGGTCAAGACCCATTATCGTGGCACGCTCGATGACGGCACGCAGTTCGATAGCTCCTACGATCGCGGTGAGCCGCTGGAGTTCACCTGCGGTGCCGGTCAGATGATCAAGGGCTTCGACGCCGCCGTTATCGATATGCAGGTGGGCGAGAAGAAGTCCGTGCACATTCCTGCTGCCGATGCCTACGGCGAGCACAACCCCGAGATGGTCCTGACCTTCCCGGCCGAGCAGGTTCCCAACATCGAGCAGATCGAGAAGGGCATGAAGCTCTTCCTGTCCACGCCGAGCGGCATGCCTGTCCCCGCTGTCGTCATCGATGTGACGTCCGAGGCCGTGACGCTCGATGCCAACCACGAGCTTGCCGGCAAGGATCTCAACTTTGATATCGAGCTCGTTGAGGTCGAGGACTAGTTGATGTCCGTGGACCTGGTAGCTACGGAGCGCTTGGGAAATCTCAACGACCCGTCCTATGAACTCCTGCTTCGTCGGGAGCTGGGTGGCGTCTTTGAGGTTGACGAGCTGCTACTCGATTGGGACCAGGCTGATGCGCGCCTGTTTGTGGGCGTGACGGAGCTGGGGCGCACGGTTGATGTTCGGCTGGATGCTGCCGACGGCGGTCGTCTTGCCGACGGCGACGTGCTCGCCATCGACCGTTCGGGCATGGTGCCCGTGACGGTTGTCGTGCGCCTGCGCAGCGCCGAGGTCTATTTGGTCGAAGTCGACCGCATGGATCCGATTGTGCTCGCACATGCGTGCTGGGAGATCGGCAACATGCATGCGCCGCTCTTCCGGGGTGACTCGGATGATTATACCGTGCGCATGTATACGCCGGTGCAACCGGTTTTGGGTCGTATACTCCGGGGCATCGGGGGCGTTCGGCTCTCGGTGGTCACACGCGAGCTCGATGCCAGTCGACGCTTTGCATCGAGCGCGGCGGATGTTGTTGTGAGTATGGCTCCAGACTTTACGATCGTAAAGAAGGCGCGCGGTTAACGTG
>URDE01000060.1:0-11065 GCA_900546525.1 uncultured Collinsella sp. | reverse complement strand
ATACGAGAGGAAGCGCTATGGACCGCTCCGAAATCTTCGATAAGATCGCCGAAGTCGCCGCTGACGTGCTGGGTGTCGATGTCGCTGACATTAGCGACGAGACCACTTTTGACGATCTCGATGCCGATTCGCTCGAGCGTCTGCAGCTGGTGACGGCCATCGAGGACGAGTTCGACCTCGAAATCGATGACGAGACCCTGCTGTCGCTCAACTCTGTCGCCGACGCCGTCGACGCGATCGAAAACGCCAAGGAGGCCTAAGTCTTGGCTTTGTCTGAACGACTCACGCGCGCCCAGGAGATTCTGGGCCATGAGTTCAATAACAAGGTGCTGCTGCGCGCGGCGCTCACGCATCCCTCGGCCGTCGAGGGCCTGCCGGTCTCTGCCAGCTATGAGCGCCTTGAATTTTTGGGCGATTCCATTTTGGGCGCCGTGGTGGCCCGTTCGCTCTTTGAGTCCTATCCCGAGTTTGACGAGGGCAAGCTCACACGCCTGAAGGTGTCCCTTGTCTCGGGCGCCACGCTGTCCGAGGTGTCGCACGAGCTGGGTATCGACGACATCATCATCTTTGGCGCCTCCGAGACCGGTACCGGCGCGCGCGGCCTGCACTCGGCGCTTGAGAACGTTTACGAGTCGCTCGTGGGCGCGTTGTATCTGGATGCCGGTTGGGATGCGGCGGCGGAGTTCATCCACCGTACGCTTAAGCCGCACCTGGCCACCGAGCGTGCCGAGCACCCCGCGAACCCCAAGTCGTTCTTGCAGGAGTGCGTGCAGGCAGACGGCCACGAGCCTCCCGCGTATAAGCTGGTCGGCTCCGAGGGCCCCGCACATGCGCCCACCTTTACCGCTGTGGTGCTCATCGACGGTATTCGCCAGGGCCGCGGCACCGGTTCCTCCAAGAAGGAGGCCGAGGGGGCCGCTGCACTCGAGGCGCTCGACCGCATGGGCTACACCACCAACGGCGTGATTCTTAACAAGAAGCCTGTTTAAGCGAGGAACCGTGTATCTCAAGTCCCTCACGCTCAAAGGGTTCAAGTCGTTTGCCGACTGCGCCCATATGTCATTTGAGCCGGGCCTGACCGTCATCGTCGGTCCCAACGGCTCGGGAAAATCGAACATCTCCGACTCGATTCTGTGGGTCCTGGGCGAGCAGAGTGCCAAGCAGCTGCGCGGCCAGGCCATGGAGGATGTCATCTTCTCGGGCTCGTCGGCGCGCAAGCCGGTGGGTGTCGCCGAGGTCACGCTGGTGCTCGATAACTCGGACCATATGCTGCCCGTCGACTTTGACGAGGTCGCCATTACCCGTCGCATGTACCGCTCGGGCGAAAGCGAGTACCTCATCAACTCGAGCCCGTGCCGCCTGATGGACATTCAGGACATCCTGCACGATTCGGGCCTGGGCAAGGATACACATTCCATCATCAGCCAGGGCAAGCTCGACGCCATTTTGCAGAGCCGCCCCGAGGAGCGCCGCGCCCTGATCGAGGAGGCTGCCGGCATCTCCAAGCACAAGCGCCGCAAGGAGCGTGCGCTCAAAAAGATTAAATCGATGGACGAGCACCTGACCCGTGCCCGCGACATCAATAAGGAGATCGCCCGCCAGCTGCGGCCGCTGGAGCGTCAGGTCGATCGCGCGCGCAAGTACAAAGAGCTGTCCTCGCGTGCGAACGAGCTTACGCAGATGCTGGCCGTCGACGAGCTTCGTTCGCTGCAGTCGCAGTGGAACGACCTGGAGAGCCGCTCCAAGGAGGGCGCTGCCGAGCTTGAGCTTGCGCAATACCGCTTGGGCGAAAAGGAGCGCGAGCTCGAGAAGCTCCAGGTCATGCTCGAGGAAAAGGGCCTGTTTGTGGGTGATCTGGGCGAGCAGCGCCGTCATATGCAAGACGTGGTCGGCCGCATCAACTCCGACATGCGCCTACTCGAGGAAAAGGGCCACAACATGGTGTCGCGCCTGTCCGACATGCGCGGCCAGATCTCGAGCTCTGAGCATCAGCGTCGTCGCGTTGTCGAGGAGCTCGAGGATGCGCGTGCCCAGCTTGAGGAAGTGACCGGTGCGCACATGCAGGCCCAGGACGACGTTGACGCCGCCGGTCCTGCCGCCGCCGAGCTCCACGAGCGCCGCGTTGCGCTCGACAATCAGATTTCGCAGCTCACGCGCGAGCAGCGCGATGTCCAGCGTGTGGCCGATAACGCCGCGCTCGAACTCGCCAAGGTGAAGGACTCGCTGAGCAACGCCGAGGTCGAGGACAACATGTACGCCTCGCGCCTGGAGCAGATCGACGAGCAGCTCGAGGAGGTTACGGCCTCGCTCGAGAGCCGTAGCGACCGCGCTGAGGAACTTGACGGTGCGCTCGATCAGTCCCGCCAGGCCCAGATTGATGCGCGCGAGGCCACCGAGGTCGCCCGTGCGGCGTTGAAGGACTTGCGTAATCGCGAGAGTGAGGCGCGCAACAAGCTGTCCGAGGTGCGCTCGGAGCTTGCCAGCCAAAAAAAGCTCGATGCCCGCATGGCTGACAGCTCGCCGCTGGTGAGCCGACTGATGGGCGCGCTGGGCGATGATGTCTCGGGTCGTCTGGGCGATGTGCTCGAGGCTCCTCGTGAGCTCGAGGGCCTGGTCGAGCAGCTGCTTGCCGGCGATATCGATGCCTTGCTATTTGATGACGTCGCCACGCTTGAGCGCGCCGGTCGTGCGGCTCTGGACCAAAAGAAGGCTTCGGGCGAGGCGCTGCTGGTGGCGCGCGGCGTGAGCGGCGGTGCTGCCACTAAGGGCGCTGCCGGTTCGCGTCTGGTCGATCGTCTGTCCGTGCGCTCCGGTTATGGCCCGGTTGTCGAGGCCCTGCTCGGCGGCTATTACGTGGTCGATGACTTGGCTGCCGCGCTGGCGGCACCAGTCGTTTACGGTGTGACCTATGTGACGCCCGATGGCGCCCGCGTGAGCTGTGGCGGCCTGGTGCGCGTGGGGCTCGATGCCGGCGAGGCTTCGGGTGCCCTGGAGCGCAAGCGTCGCATTCGCGAGCTGGAGGGCTTGGAGCCCGATTTGGCTGCCGTGTTTGAGCATGTGTCGGATCAGGTCGTCGAGGCCAATGCGGCCGTCGAGGAGGCACGTGCCGCCGAGGGCGATGCCGCCGGCGAGATCGCCCGTCTTGAGGGCGAGCGCCGCTCGCTGCTCTCCGAGATCGGCCGCCTGGAGCAAAGCGCCAACAACGCCGAGGTCGAGCGCGTGCGCATCTCCAAGCGCCGCGAGCAGGCCGCCGAGGCCGTTCGCGCTGCGCGCCCGCGCGTGGACGAGCTCACCCGTTCGCGCGACGAGGCCCGTGCGCAGGCAAGCGACCTGGGTCTCCAGATTGCCGAAGCCAACGACGAGCTCGATCGCGTGCGCCGTGACGATTCCGAGGCCGCCGGCAAGCTCGCCGATGCCAAGGTGCGCCTGGCCCAGACGAGCGAGCGTCTGCGTTCGCTGAAGGGCCGCGTGCCCGACCTGGAGCATCGTCTGGAGGGCATCGACCGCCGTATCCGCGGAACACGCCAGGCCTCGCGCTCTCTCGAGCTGCTGCGCCTGCGCGTCGATCCCATGCACGAGCGCTATTCGGCCCTGCTGGAGCGCGCGTCGGATTGGGCCGCGCGTCTGCGTGACCAGGCTTCGCTCGAGGAGGCGGACTCGGCCTCGCTTAAGAAGACCATCGAAGACGCCAAGGCCGAGGTTGCTCGTGCCAAGGAGCGGGTCGATGCCGCCACGGCGACGCAAAATGAGTTCAAGGTCTCCCGCGGCAAGCTCGAGGTGCAGGTAGAGGCGGCCATCAAGGCCATTACCGCCGATGGCACCACGGTGCTCGAGGAAGCGCTCATGCTTCCTGCGCCCACCGACCGCGATGCCGCCGAGCGCGAGCTCAACCAGCTCGTGCGCCAGATCAACAACCTGGGCCCTGTGAACCAGGTTGCCATGGAGGAGTACGAGCAGCTCAAGCGCCGCGCCGATTACATCGAGGAGCAGCTGGCCGATCTTGAGAGCGCACGCAAGGCGCTCACCAAGATCACGGCGGCCATCGACCGTAAGATGCGTAAGGCCTTCCTGGTGACCTTTGAGAAGGTCGATGCGAACTTCCGCGAGATCTTCGCCATGCTGTTCCCGGGTGGCCAGGCGCATCTGGAGATGACCGACCCCGAGCATCCTGCCGAGACGGGCATCGAGGTCGTGGCGCAGCCGCGCGGCAAGCGCATCACCAAGATGATGCTCATGTCGGGCGGCGAGAAGAGCCTGACGGCGCTCGCCTTGCTCTTTGCCGTGTATCGCACGCGTACGGTGCCGTTCTATGTGCTGGACGAGGTCGAGGCGGCGCTCGATGACGCCAACCTGTCCAAGCTCATCGGCGCGCTCGATGTTTTGCGTTCCGATACGCAGCTCTTGGTTATCTCGCATCAGCGCCGTACTATGGAGGACGCTGACGTCCTCTACGGCGTCTCGATGCAAGCCGACGGCGTCAGCCGCGTCGTCTCGCAAAAACTCGATCGCGAAACCGGAAAGGTCGTGAATGCATAATGGGATTCTTCGATGCTCTCTCGCGCGGACTTGAGCGCAGCCGCGAGGCCCTCAACGAGGTCTTTTATTTTGGCGGCGAGGTCGACGAGGATTTTTGGGAGGACCTAGAGGACACTCTCGTCATGGGTGACATGGGTGCCGAGGTCGCGATTAAGGTGTCCGATGACCTGCGCGATGCCGCGGCCAAGAAGAACCTCAAGACCGCCCCGCAACTCCGTCGCGCCCTGGCCGAGCAGCTCGAGCAACATTTTGTGCCCGCCGAGCGAGATCCGTTCGCCGACACGCCGAGCTGCGTGCTGTTTGTGGGCATTAACGGTGCCGGCAAGACCACCACGGTCGGCAAGATCGCGAGCGCCATGGCTGCCCGCGGCAAGAATGTCGTGATTGGCTCGGCCGATACCTTCCGCGCCGCCGCCATCGAGCAGCTCGATGTGTGGGGCCAGCGCGCCGGCGTCCCCGTCATCAAGCGCGACCGCGGCTCCGACCCGGCGAGCGTTTGCTACGACGTGCTCGACGAGGCCGACAAGCGCGGCAGCGACCTGGTGCTTATCGACACCGCCGGCCGTCTGCACACGAGCCCCGAGCTCATGCGCGAGCTTGCCAAGGTGGTCAACGTGACGCGTAAGCGCGCCGCCAATATGGCCGCCGGCCCCATGCCCGTCTCGGTCGTCCTCGTAATCGATGCCGCGACGGGCCAAAACGGTCTGAACCAGGCGCTCGAGTTTAACGAGGCGTTGGGTCTGGACGGTATTATCATGACAAAGCTCGACGGAACGGCTAAGGGCGGTATCGCCATGGCCGTTGCCGAGAAGCTCAAGCTCCCGATCCTGCGCGTGGGCGTGGGCGAGCAGGTCGATGACCTGCAGGAGTTCAATGCCAAAGATTTCTGCCGCGCCCTGGTGGGCGAGTCCAACTAAGGAGTAACCAGTGTTTGATTCCCTGAGCGATCGCCTCAACGACACATTTGACCGCTTGCGCGGCAAGGGTAAGCTGACCGAGGCCGATATCACCTCGGCCATGCGCGACATTCGCATGGCGCTGCTTGAGGCCGACGTCAACTTCAAGGTCGTCAAGGAGTTTGTCGCCAAGACCAAGGAGCGCTGCATGACCGCCGAGGTCATGGAGTCGCTGTCGCCGGCGCAAAACGTCGTCAAGATCGTGCTCGACGAGCTCACCGAGATGCTCGGCTCCACCGAGAGCAAGCTCGTCTTTAGCAACCGCATCCCCAATGTCATCATGCTCGTGGGTCTGCAGGGTTCCGGTAAGACCACGGCGGCCGTAAAGCTGGCCTACCTGCTCAAGAAGCAGGGCCGCTCGCCCCTGCTCGCCGCGTGCGATGTCTACCGCCCTGCCGCTGCCGACCAGCTGGCCACGCTCGGTGGAGAGATCGGCGTTCCGGTCTTCCGCGGTGACGGCGAGCACGCGGTCGATATCGCCAAGGGCGCCATCCAGGAGGCTGTCGACCACCTGCGCGATGTGGTCATCGTCGATACCGCCGGTCGTCTGCAGATCGATGAGCAGATGATGCAGGAGGCCGTGGACATCAAGAAGGCCGTCAAGCCCGATCAGGTGCTGATGGTCGTCGATGCCATGACCGGCCAGGATATCGTCAACGTCGTCTCGACCTTCGCCGAGCGCACCGATTTTGACGGCGTGATCATTTCCAAGCTCGACGGCGATGCCCGTGGCGGCGGCGCGCTTTCCGTGCGCCAGGTGACCGGCAAGCCCATCAAGTTCGTGAGCATGGGCGAGAAGCCCGATTCGCTGGAGCCGTTCTACCCCGACCGCATGGCCAAGCGAATCTTGGGCATGGGCGACGTTGTCGGCATCATCGAGAAGGCCCAGGAGGCGGCCGATGCCGAGCAGCTCGAGGCCGCCGAGCGCATGCTGCGCGAGGGCTTTACCATGAACGACATGCTCGACCAGATGAAGGCCGTCAAGAAGATGGGCGGCATGAAGGGCATTCTGGGCATGCTCCCCGGTGGTCAGCGTGCGCTCAACCAGATGGGCGGCAACTTGGACGAGGGCATCTTCGACAAGAACGAGGCCATCATCATGTCGATGACCAAGGAGGAGCGCCTGCGTCCCTCTATCATCAACGGCCAGCGTCGCGCGCGTATCGCCAAGGGCGCTGGCGTGACTCCCACTGAGGTCAATAGCCTTATGAAGCAGTGGGGTGAGATGAACAAGATGATGGGCCGCATGCGCACGATGGCCAATCAGGCGCAAGCCGGCGGCAAGAAGGGCAAAAAGGGTAAGAAGGGCAAAAAGATGCGCATGCCCAATATTCCCGGTCTGGATGCCATGGGTCTGGGCGGCATGGGCGGCCTGGGAACGGGCGGTCCTAAGTCCGATATGGACCTGCTGCGCCAGATGGAAGCGCAGATGCGCAATAAGAAGTAACGGCTTGATTGAGTCGACAACGGCGAAGGCCGCCTGGATGGTATTCCAGGCGGCCTTCGCCGTTCGTTCGCAGGTTGTCGCACGCGCGGAAGCGTGTTGACGCCGCGGTGCTTGCCACTAGTGGCAGCTGCAGCCCTCATGTCCGTCGTGGTCGTGATGGCCGTGGCAGCCGCAGGACTCGCCGTGCTCATGGGCGTGCTCGTGGTCGTGGCCATGGCAGTCGCAGGTGGCCTCGCCGGTCTGAGCGAGCGTGCCTGCAATGAGGGCCTCGACGCAGGCGTCGCAGCTGCCCTGGGCGCCCGCATAGACCGTGATGCCGGCCTGGGCGAGCGCGTTGATGGCCCCGCCGCCGATACCGCCGCAGATGAGCGTGTCGACGCCACCGTTGGCAAGCAGACCTGCCAATGCACCGTGACCGGTGCCGCCGGTGCCTACGACCTGCTCGTTGAGCACCTTGCCGTCCTGGATGTCGTAGATCTTGAACTGCTCGCTGCGGCCAAAGTGCATAAAGATGTTGCCGTTGTCGTACGTTGTTGCCACCCTCATGGTGCCGACCTCCTTTGCTGGCCATGCGGCCGTCGTCGTGGTGATGGGGGAGTACGCGATGTTGCCGCCTTCGATGACGATCGACCGTCCATTGACCAGCGCGTTTGCCACCTTGCGATGTGCGCGGCTGCAGATTGCCGCCACCGTGGCGCGGGCAATGCCCATGCACTGGGCGACTTCCTCCTGATTGAGGCCTTCCAGGTCGCATAGGCGCAGGACCTCGAGCTCGTCGACCGTCATGTCGATGGCATCTCCGCTGGCAAGGCCGTCGGGGGTAAAACCGCGATATTCGGGGATGATCCCTACGCGGCGTAGTTTCTCGCGTCTTCCTGCCATACACCCTCCAAATCTGACATATGTCAACAATAAGATAGCGCGCGAGCGGAACCGTGCAAGGCATTTTTGGCATATGTCCGAAAATGAGGGCTTATGTTTGGGCTGTGGGGTCGCGTGCGCCTGGGCTACAATGAATTTCGCTTATAGGCGACTGACAGGAGGGTCAATGAGCAAGGCTGATCAACAGTTTGTAACCATGTGCCGCGATATCTTGGACCATGGCACCACCACCGAGGGCCAAAAGGTCCGACCGGTGTGGGAGGACGGCACCCCTGCCTATACCATTAAAAACTTTGGCGTTACGGCTCGCTACGACCTGCGTGAGGAGTTTCCCGCGCTCACACTGCGTCGCACGGCGCTTAAGTCTGCCATGGACGAGATTCTGTGGATCTATCAAAAGAAGTCAAATAACGTCCACGACCTCAACAGCCATATTTGGGATGAGTGGGCCGACGAGACTGGTTCCATCGGCAAGGCCTACGGGTACCAGATTGGCCAGAAGAGCCATTATCCCGAGGGCGATTTCGACCAGATGGACCGTGTGCTGTACGACCTTAAGCACACGCCGTACAGCCGCCGCATTATGACGAACACCTATGTGTTTAGCGACCTGTCCGAGATGCACCTGTACCCGTGCGCGTACAGCGTGACCTATAACGTCACGCAGCGCCCGCAGGACGATAAGCCTACACTCAACATGATTCTCAACCAGCGCAGCCAGGACATTTTGGCCGCGAACAACTGGAACGTGTGCCAGTACGCCATTTTGCTGATGATGGTCGCGCAGTCGGTCGATATGATTCCCGGCGAGCTGCTGCATGTGATCGCCGACGCCCATATCTACGACCGTCATGTCGATATCGTCCGCGAGCTTATCGAGCGTCCGCAGTTTGCGGCGCCTAAGGTAACGCTTAACCCCGACGTGCACGATTTCTATGCGTTTACGACCGACGACCTGATTGTGGAGGGCTACGAGCACGGCCCGCAGGTCAAGAACATTCCCATTGCGGTGTAGGTGGCGCTCATGACGTGTAAGCTTTCTGCCATCGTTGCTGTGTGTGACGATTGGGGCATTGGGTGCGAGGGCGATATGGTGGTGTCCAATCGCGTCGACATGCGCCATTTTGTGGCCTGCACCAAGGGTTGCCCGGTCATCATGGGGCGCAAGACGCTGCTGAGTTTTCCCGGCGGGCGTCCGCTCAAGAACCGCCGCAATATCGTGCTTACCCGCGACGAGGATTTTGCGGTCGAGGGCGTTGACGTGGTACATAGCGTTGACGAAGCGCTCGCCACGGTAGCCGATGAACCCGTTGCGTGGGTGATCGGCGGCGGCGATGTCTATCGGCAGTTTTTGCCGTACTGCGTGGAGGCCGAGGTCACGCATAACCACTGCGTCCATCCTGTGGACACGTATTTTCCCAATTTGGACGCCGATCCTGCATGGGAAGTTTCGCAGGCTGGCGGGGTTGCCACGATTGCCGCGGGCGAGGGCGACGAAGGCCTCGATTATGAGTTCGTGACGTATCGTCGCGTTGAGGCGTAAATCGCCTGGCGTGAACGGTATTATCGGGTTGATTGAATGTATGGGGCGGCGCTTAGCGTCGCCTCGTTTGGTATAGATGTGCTGTAAAGAAGGGTGCGGGCAGGCTGCTATGACTGATGCCGTTGAGGTTCTGCGAATTGATTCGCTCGAGGACGAGCGGCTCGATGCCTACGTGCGACTGACCGAGCGCGAGCTGCGCTGCGTGCTGGAGCCGCAAAAGGGCATCTTTATCGCCGAGAGTGCCAAGGTTATTGAGCGCGCGGTGCGTGCCGGATACGAGCCTGTGAGCTTTCTTTTGGGCGAACGCTGGCTCGACCAGATGATGCCGCTGTTTGAGCGCCTGGTTGTGCGCGAGGGCGCAGGTCCGGTTCCTGTGTTCGTGGCCTCCATGGAGCTCATGGAGCAGTTGACGGGCTTTAACGTGACGCGCGGTGCACTCGCGGCGTTTCGTCGCCCGCGGCAGATTCCGGTTGATGAGTTTCTCGACGGCGTCGTAAAAGCTGCGGGGGAGCGTCCGGTGCGCGTGTGCGTGCTCGAGGGTATTGTCGACCATACTAATGTGGGTGCGATTTTCCGCTCGGCGGCTGCGTTGAATGTTGACGGTATTTTGGTCAGTCCTACGTGCTGCGATCCGCTGTATCGTCGCTCGGCTCGTGTGAGCATGGGCACGGTGTTTCAGGTGCCGTGGACTCGTATTGGCAGCGAGGCGCGCGTATGGCCGCACGACGGCCTGGCAGCGCTGCACAATTCCGGGTTTTCCTGTGCCGCCATGGCGTTGACGGACGACTCTGTTTCGCTGGACGATCCTGCGCTGCACGAGATTGATCGCCTGGCGATCTTTATGGGCACCGAGGGTGCCGGCCTGGGCGCCAAGACCATCGCGGGCTGTGACCGGGCCGTGCGCATTCCGATGGCGCATGGGGTCGATTCGCTCAACGTGGCCGCGGCGAGTGCCGTCGCCTTTTGGCAGCTGTGCCCGCACGTGAGCAATGAGTATCATTACCAGCCGGGTTTGTATCACTAGGCAGATGGTTCGCACCGGGCTCTGACTCGGGGTGTTTCGGTCGACGCCGGTCGGTGCTAAGCTGGTATTGGCTTTGGTTTTAATTTGCTGTTTTGTCGGTTGACGTGCGCTTTTGGGGAGGGCGTGTGGCTAAGAAATCTACGGCTATCGATGTAACGCAGGGTGTTATTTGGCAGCAGCTGCTTTCGCTGTGCGTTCCCATCTTCTTTAGTTCGTTTTTTCAACAGGCCTACACGCTTATCGGTACCTATATCGTCGGCCAGTTTGGCGGCAAGCTTGCACTGGGTGGCATTCAGGCCACGATGGTGCTCACCGAGCTCTGCATTGGCTTTTGCGTTGGCGTCGGCGCCGGCTGCGCGGTCATTACCGGTCAGTATTTTGGCCAGCACGATGATGAGCGACTGAGTCGTTCGGTCCATACGGCCATGACCCTCGCGCTGGTGGGCGGTATCGTTTTCTCGATTCTTGGCATAGTGTTCGTTGAGCCCATGCTGGTGCTTATGAACACACCGCATGAATTATTGGCCGAGGGCGTGGCCTATGCTCGTTGCTATTTTGCCGCTATGGTTGCGGCGCTGCTGCTCAATATGGGAACAGCACTGCTGCGCGCCGTGGGCGACACGCGCGGACCTGCTGTGATCATCGCTTCCGGCTGCCTTGTTAATGCGGTGCTGGAT
>URDE01000059.1:0-11152 GCA_900546525.1 uncultured Collinsella sp. | reverse complement strand
GATGCCCAGCTGGGCGCCATCCGCAAGGACAACAACGTGCAGCTCGATCAGATGCGCGCGACGGTGGACGAGAAACTCTCCCGTACGCTCAACGATCGCCTGTCTGCATCGTTTAAGCAGGTGAGCGACCAGCTCGAGGCTGTGTACAAGGGCCTGGGCGACATGCAGTCCATTGCCACCGGCGTGGGCGACCTTAAGCGCGTGCTGGGCAACGTCAAGGCGCGTGGCATTTTGGGCGAGGTGCAGCTGGGTGCAATCCTGGCGGACATTCTTACGCCCGACCAGTATCTGGAAAACGTCGCCACCAAGCCTGGCGCCTCGGAACGCGTTGAGTTTGCCGTC
This sequence comes from uncultured Collinsella sp., assembly GCA_900546525.1. Lineage (GTDB taxonomy): Bacteria > Actinomycetota > Coriobacteriia > Coriobacteriales > Coriobacteriaceae > Collinsella. The sequence goes on along the minus strand of URDE01000059.1, from coordinate 10,810 downwards.
AAGCTGCCGGTAGACGAGGGCGATCCCGTGCTGCTGCCGATCGACTCCAAATTCCCGGGCGACGCGTACGAGCATCTGCTCGACGCGCAAGAGTCGGGTGATGCCGAGGCCGTCGCCGCAGCGCGCAAGACGCTCGACGCCATGGTGAAGCGCGAGGCCAAGGACATCTGCGAAAAGTATCTGAGCGTGCCCGCGACGACCAATTTTGGCATTCTGTTCGTGCCGTTTGAGGGCCTGTACGCCGAGGTCGTCAGCCGCCCCGGGCTTATCGAGACCCTGGGCCGCGACTATCACGTCAACGTTGCCGGCCCCAGCACCATGGCGGCCATCCTCAACAGTTTGCAGATGAGCTACCAGACGTTTAAGTTGCAAAAACGCACCGATGACGTGCTGCGTGTGCTCTCTGCCGTCAAGGCCGAGCTGCCGCGCTATCAGGCGGCGCTGCGCCGCGCCCAACAGCAGATCGAGACCGCGGGAAAGACGGTCGAGGGCATTATCACTACGCGCACCAACGTTATGGAGCGCAAGCTCAAGGATATCGACGCGCTGGAAGACGCGCGGGAGGTCGACGAGATCTTGGGGCTTACGTCTGCGAGCTTGCTCGCAGACCAAAAAGACGAGGACTAGCTGCATCTGACGGTGGGGCGCCGGTGTAAACGCGGGGCGCGGGCGCTTTTCGCATCGTGCTTGCTTGAAGTGCGCTTCAATGTGCAACAATGGCGTTTCGCCCTATCAGACGCGAAAGGAAGCCCATGTCTCAGAGAAGCACCAGTCCGCTCAAACGCTCCACTGTGCGTCGCACGCTACAGCGTTTTTGGGATGTCACACGCACGCAGCCGCTGATCGTCTTTCTCTCGGTATTCTCGTCGGCGGGCTATATCTTTTTGCTCACGTTTGCCAACACCTACGTGATGGCCCTTATCGTCGACCGCGTCCAGGCCGGCCCCGTGGCGGGCAACCAGGTGTTTGAGGTCTTTGGTCCCTACATTCTGGCGCTCGTGCTCGTTAACCTAGTGGGCCAAATTCTCTCCAAACTGCAGGACTACACCGTCTACAAGCTCGAGATTGCGGGCAACTATCACTTGGCGCGCCTGTGCTTTGACACGCTCTCCAATCAATCCATGACATTCCACACCAGTCGCTTTGGCGGATCGCTTGTGAGCCAGACGAGTCGTTTTATGAGCGGCTACACGGGCCTGGTGGACGTGACGGTGTATTCGCTCATTCCCACCATCACCTCGGTTGTCTGCACGGTGGCGGCGCTCGCCCCGGTGGTACCGACGTTTACCGTGATTTTGGTGGGCATCATGGTCGTCTACATCGCATTTGTCTGGCTTATGTACAAGCGCATCATGCCGCTTTCGGCCGCGACGTCCGCCGCGCAGAACAAGCTGTCGGGCGTGCTGTCCGACGCGGTCACGAATATCCTGGCCGTCAAGACCTGTGGGCGCGAGGACTTTGAGCGCGACCTGTTCGATGCCGCCGACCGCGCCGCGCGCGACGCCGAAACGGTTTCGATGCACGCCATGATGCAGCGCAACTTTACGACCTCGGGCCTTATCGTCATCACCATGGCCGTGGTGAGTGTGTTCGTCGCGGGTGGCAACGCGTGGTTTGGCATTTCGGCCGGCGCGCTCGTCATGATCTTTACCTATACGTACAACCTCACCATGCGTCTGAACTACGTAAGCTCCATGATGCAGCGCATCAACCGCGCGCTGGGCGATGCGGCCGAGATGACGCGCGTGCTGGACGAGCCGCGTCTGGTGGCAGACGACGAGAACGCTCCCGAGCTTAAAGTGACCGAAGGTGCGATTGATTTTGAGCACCTGAGCTTTGCATACCGTGACGCCGCGGCGGGCGAGAACGTGTTCGACGACCTGACGCTTCACGTGGCGGCGGGCCAGCGCGTGGGCCTGGTGGGTAAATCGGGCTCGGGCAAGACGACGCTCACCAAGCTGCTGTTGCGCTTGGACGATGTGCAGGGCGGCCGCGTGCTCGTGGACGGCCAAGACGTCTCGCGCTGCACGCAGCAGAGCCTGCGCCGCCAGGTTGCCTACGTGCCGCAGGAGGCGCTGCTGTTCCATCGCTCCATTCGCGAGAATATCGCCTACGGCCGCCCCGACGCAACCGACGAGCAGATCCGCGAGGCCGCGCGCCTGGCAAATGCCCTGGAGTTTATCGACCGCCTGCCCAACGGCTTTGACACCATGGTGGGCGAGCGCGGCGTCAAGCTTTCGGGCGGCCAACGTCAGCGCGTGGCCATCGCCCGCGCTATCCTGACCGACGCGCCGATCCTGGTGCTCGACGAGGCGACGTCTGCCCTCGACAGCGAGTCCGAGGCGCTGGTGCAGGAGGCGCTCGAGAACCTGATGCGCGGTCGCACCTCCATTGTGGTGGCGCATCGCCTGTCCACCGTGGCGGCGCTCGATCGCATCGTGGTGCTGGCGGACGGCGAGATTGTCGAGGACGGTACGCATGCGCAGCTTGTCGAGGCAGGCGGCGAGTATGCGAGCCTGTGGGGCCGCCAGACCGGCGCATTTTTGGAGGCGTAAAGACCCCATACGTGGGACAATCGTGCCCATAGGTTTGTTATGCCGCTGAGCCGAGGAGTCGTTATGCCACGCGAGACCAATGCCGCCAAACGCGAGCGCGCCGTTGAGGTGTGCGAGCGCCTCAACCGTCGCTATGGCCCGGTCGAGTGTTTTTTGGATCACGAGAATCCCTTTAGGCTGCTCATCGCGGTGCTGCTCTCGGCGCAGACGACCGACGCGCAGGTCAACAAGGTGACGCCGAAGCTGTTTGCCCAGTGGCCCACGCCCGAGGCCATGGCGGGGGCGAGCGTGGCCGATGTGGCCGATACCATTAAGTCGCTCGGCTTTTATAAGAGCAAGGCCAAGCACGCCGTGGAGGCCGCGCAGATGATCGTTGCCGATTACGGTGGCGAGGTGCCGGCCGACATGAAGGAGCTCGTCAAGCTGCCGGGCGTTGGCCGCAAGACGGCGAACATCGTGCTCAACGTGGGGTTTGGCATTGTCGAGGGCATCGCGGTCGATACGCACGTCAACCGCATCGCGCACCGCCTGATGCTGAGCCCCAAGACGCATGCCAAGGAGCCGCTCAAGACCGAGCAAGATCTGCTCAAGATTTTGCCGCACGAGTATTGGGAGTCGGTCAACCACCAGTGGATCACATTTGGCCGCGAGATCTGCGATGCCCGTAAACCTAAGTGCGACGAGTGCCCGCTGGCAGACCTTTGCCCCAGCGTGCGCGTTTTGGGGTAGCTGTTTGGCGTGCGCTGGCGTGTCCATCTCATGCGCTACCATGACAGGCAATGAAATCCGCCGCATACCCGCCGAGCTTGCCCCGGCGGGCTTTTGGCGTTGCAATGCCGGAGGAACAGCATGCTCATTCACCGTATAGCCGCGCAGCTCTACACTGCCGAGGCCTTGCAGACTGTCGAGGCCGGACTTGATGCCGGCGAGGACGTGACGCTGGCCGTGTCGCAGTCGGGCCGCACGCTTATGGCGGCAGCCCAGTTTGCGCGCCGCCCGCGCCCGACGGTCTACATTGTGAGTGGCGAGGATGCGGCCGATCGCGCCGCGCGTAGCCTTGCCGCCTACGTGGGCCTGGCGTGCGTGTGCCGCTTTCCCGAGCGCAAGGACTATCCGTGGCGCGAGCAGGCGCCCGACGACGCCGTGGTGGCGCAGCGCTGCGAGGCTCTGGGGCGCATCGTGCGCGGCGACAACTGCATCATGGTCGCCTCGGCCCGTGCACTGCTGCGCTGCGTGCCGCCGGTCGAGAGTCGCTATTGGGAGTCCACCACTTTTGCGGTGGGCGAGGAGATTCCTTTTGACGAGGTGCCGCAGCGCCTGGTGGGCATGGGCTACACCAATGCCGGCGCCGCCGACGCGCCCGGCTTGTTTCGCGTTCACGGCGACACCGTCGAGGTGTTTCCCGCACAGGAAAAGGCGCCCGTGCGTATCGAGTTCTTCGGCGACGAGATCGACCGCATCCGCCGCATGGTGAGCTCAACGGGGCAGACCATCGGCAACGAGGACAGTATCGAGATCTTCCCCTGCCGTGAGCTGGCGCTTACCGACGATGCCGTTCACAACATGCATGTGGCGCTCTACCGCGCAAGCCAGGACGATAGCAAGTTGGCGGCGCTGCTCGAGATGGTGGATGCACGCATCGTCACGCCCGAGCTCGACCGCTTTTTGCCGGTGATGTACAGCCAGACCGTGAGCCCGCTGGCACACGTGAGCGGCAAGGCGCTCGTGGTTCTGTCCGAGCCGCGCTCGCTGTTCGACGACTGCCTGCGCGCCTACGAGGATATCGAGGCGCGTGCCGGTGAGGCGGGGATTGACCGACTGGATGGCCTGTATGTACGTGCCCAGCAGCTCGATTTTGGTGCTCAGCAGCGCCTGAACTATGTGAGCCTGATTCGCGCCGGCGGCGCGGTTACGGCAGAGCTCAAGATTGAGCAGCCGGCCATCGCGGGCTCGGACAACCGCTTTATGACGCGCATTCAGGAAGTCGTGGGCAAGCGCTACGCCTGCGTGTTCGCCATTCCCGACCGCGGCGCGCGCGAGTCGATGGAGCTCACCTTTGGCGACGAGGGCATTACCTTTGAGGAGTCGCTGACGGCAGCGCCCGAAAACGCCGGCGTCATTGGCGAGCGCGTACGCGTGGCAGCGGCGGATTCTGCCGATCGTGCTGCCCGTCAGGATGCTCATGCTGCAATTCGCGAGCGCCGCGCCGACGCGCTCAACGCCCGCTCGCTCGAGGCGGGCGCGGCCCAGGCTGCCGCCGGTGCCGCCGTGCCCACCATCTCGCGCGGGCGCGTGACCTTTGTCGATGCCGCCCTGCCGCAGGGCGTGGTGGTGCCCGATGCCAACCTGGCCGTGTTCTCGATCGCCGACCTCAACGCCCGTATGGATGCCAACCGCGCGCGCATCCGCCGCAAGGTGGACATTACGCAGATCACCTTCCCGTTTAAGCCGGGCGACTACGTGGTGCACGCCACTCACGGCATTGCACTCTTTAGCGAGATTGCGCGTCAGGAAGTGGGCGGCAAAGAGCGCGACTACTTTTTGCTGGAATATGCCGACGGCGACAAGCTCTACGTGCCGCTCGAGCAGGTCGACCGTATCACGCGCTATGTTGGCCCCGACGGCGACAAACCGCGCCTGACCAGGCTCAACACAGCCGACTGGACGCGCGCCACCAACAAGGCGCGCAAGAATGCCAAAAAGCTGGCGTTTGACCTGGTCGACCTGTATACGCGCCGCTCATCAATCGCGGGTATCGCCTGCCCGCCTGACACGCCCGAGCAGATCGAGATGGAGGAGAGCTTTCCTTACGACGAGACGCGCGACCAGCTGGAGGCCATCGCCGACATTAAGGCCGATATGGAGGCGCCCAAGCCCATGGACCGCCTGCTGTGCGGCGACGTGGGCTTTGGCAAAACCGAGGTCGCCCTGCGCGCGGCGTTTAAGTGCGTGGACTCCGGCCGCCAGGTCATGGTGCTCTGCCCCACGACCATTCTGGCCCAGCAGCACTACGAGACGTTCTTTGAGCGCTTTGCCCCGTTTGGCCTTGAAGTCGAGGTACTCAGCCGCTTCCGCACCCCGGCGCAGCAAAAGCGCGCGCTCAAGGCGTTTGCCGAGGGCACGATTGACGTGCTCATCGGCACGCATCGTCTGCTTTCGGCCGACGTGAACCCCAAGAACCTGGGCCTGGTGATCATCGACGAGGAGCAGCGCTTTGGCGTGCAGCACAAGGAGCAGCTCAAGAACCTGCGCGAGCAGATTGACGTGCTCACGCTTTCGGCAACGCCTATTCCGCGAACCATGCAGATGGCCACGAGCGGTGTGCGCGACATGAGCCTGATCACCACGCCGCCGACCGGGCGTCGTCCCGTGATCGTGCACGTGGGGGAGTACGACCCCGACGTGGTAAGCGCGGCGATTCGCCTGGAGGTGGGCCGCGGTGGCCAGGTGTACTACGTGTCCAACCGCGTCAAGACCATCGATGACGCCGTGGCGCGCGTGCACGAGGCCGCGCCCGAGGCGCGCGTGGGCGTGGCGCACGGCAAGATGAGTCCGCGCGAGGTCGAGGACGTGATGATCGAGTTCGCGACCAAAAAGATCGACGTGCTCATCGCCACGACCATCGTGGAGAGCGGCATCGACAACGCGACCGCCAACACGCTGATCATCGAGGACTCGCAGCGCCTGGGCCTGGCGCAGCTCTACCAGCTCAAGGGTCGTGTGGGTCGCTCTGCCACGCAGGCCTACGCGTACTTTATGTTCCCGGGCGAGCTGCCACTCACCGAGGAGGCGACGGCGCGCCTGACCGCACTTTCCGAGTTCCAGGACCTGGGCAGCGGCATGCGCATCGCCATGCGCGACCTGGAGATTCGCGGCGCCGGCTCGCTTATGGGCGCCGAGCAGCACGGCAACCTGTCGAGCGTGGGCTTTGACCTGTTTACGCAGATGCTGGGCCAGGCGGTGGCCGAGGCGCGCGGCGATGACGACGCCGGCGTGGAGGCGGCGAGCGTGGGCATTAACCTGCCGGCCGACTACTTCTTGTCCGAGGAGTACCTGCCGGCGGTGGATCAGCGCGTGCTCGTGTACCGCAGGCTCGCAGCGGCCGAGGACCTGGAGAGCATCGATGAGGTGCAGGAAGAGACCGAGGCCGCGCATGGCGAGCTGCCGTTGGCAGGACTCAACCTGTTCAATCGCGCACGAATCCGCATTCGCGGCGAGCGCCTGGGGCTCGAGAGCGTCACGCTCAGCGGCGGTCGCATCACGTTTTTGGGCGTCGACGTGCCCAAGAAGGTGGCCTTTGAGCTAAAGACCCGCTATGGTGCGGTGAACTTCCCCAAGAGCCGCAAACTGTCGGTGCCCTACAAGGCGGGCGCCGGCGCGGGCAGCGGCCTGGGTCGCGGTCTCGACGCCAACGACGGTACCGGCCCCGTGGCCGCGGCACTCATGCTGTTGCAGCAGTTGGGTGCCAGCGACGACGACTAACGGGTCGACGCTGCAAACGCCCCATTTGGGCAATCTGACCCTCACTCGTCGGTCGCGTACGCAAGTACGCTTCCCTCCTCCTTCGGGCCACCTTGCCACAAATGGAACGTTTTCGCTTACTTATGCTCAACCTGTAAGGGTATTTACGGGACAAAGCCATCTTCGTCTCACCCACATTGCAGGTTGACCGCCCTTCGCCCGACCGAAAGGAAAGCATGTTCGGGTACATCTATAAGAAAGACGCCGCTGCTATCGCGGTTATCCTTGCCCTTTGCCTGGGCGTGGGCAGTTTCTTCGACTATCAGATTTCGAGCGCGCTGTTCAACATCGGCAGCATGTACGGTCGCTTTGTCGAGGCGGCCGGCGAGCTGCCGTTCGAGCTGACGGCAAGCATCGCGGGCGTTATGCTCGTGCGCTCGGCACGCCCCGATTCCAGGGGGAGCAAATGGCTCGCTGTGTTCGGCATCCTCGTTAACGTTGGTCTGGTTGGCTACGAGATCGTTTCGTCCCTGCGGGTTGGCGGTAAACTCGTCGCAGCTCAGTTGGTGCTGACGTTTGTGCTGGTCATCGCTGCCAACCTTATCGTCTATCGCCTCACGCGCACGACCGAGCCCGGCGAGCTCACACGCTGGGCGCTGATGGTGCTTGCCGTGTGGGTCGCTCAGGCCATTATTCTCAACGTGATCGTCAAGCCGCTGTGGTCGCGCCCGCGCATGCGCGTGATCGAGGTGACGCAGGGGCTCGAGTTTCAGCCGTGGTGGGTGATCGGCAATCCCGACAAGTGGACCTATATCGCCGCCGGCGTGATCAAGGACGGGTTCAAGTCGTTCGCGAGCGGGCACACCGCGCATGCGGCGATCGGCCTTATGCTCGCCGGGCTTCCCGCGGCGGCCTTTAAGGAAAAGCCGTCGCGCCGCCGGGTGGTCTTTTGGATGGCGGCTGTGGTCGCGGCGCTCGTCGCCTTTGGCCGTATCGTGATTGGAGCTCACTTTTTGAGCGACGTGAGCTGTGGCTTTGCCCTGGTGCTGGCGCTTGAGTGCCTTGCCGCGCGCATTGCCTATCCCAACGGCGTACAATAGCTCCGTTTGAATCATCTGGCCGATACCCGGTAAGAGAGGATTGCCATGCTCGCGTTTAACAACGATTATTCCCACGGCGCACATCCGGCGGTGCTGCAGGCGCTCGTCGACACCAATATGGAGCCGCAGCCCGGCTACGGTACCGATGCACATACCGAGCGTGCCAAGCAACTTATTCGCGAGGCCTGCCAGGCCCCCGATGCCGACGTGTTTTTTCTGGTGGGCGGCACGCAGGCCAACGCGACGGTGATCGACATGCTGCTCGCGCCGTACGAGGGCGTCGTTGCTGCCGAGACCGGCCACGTCGCCTGCCACGAGGCGGGCGCCATCGAGTTTGGCGGCCACAAGGTACTCACCATCCCCGGCTACGAGGGCAAGATGCACGCCGAAGATCTCGAAAACTATATCCAGGTGTTCTACGAAAACGAGAGCTACGAGCACACGGTGTTTCCGGGCGCCGTGTACGTGAGCCTGTCGACCGAGTACGGCACGCTGTACTCCAAGGCCGAGCTCGTGGCGATTCACGCGGTGTGTCAGAAGCATGAGATTCCGCTGTTTGTGGACGGTGCTCGCCTGGCCTATGCGCTGGCGGCCGATGAGTGCGACATTACCCTGCCCGAGCTGGCGCAGCTGTGCGACGTGTTCTACATCGGTGGCACCAAGTGCGGCGCTCTGTGCGGCGAGGCCGTGGTGTTTTGCGGCATGCATGCTCCGGCGCATCCTATTCCGCGCATTAAGCAGCACGGCGCGCTGTTGGCCAAGGGTCGCCTGACGGGCGTCCAGTTTGAGGCACTCTTTACCGATGGCCTGTATTATGAGATTGGTCGCCAGGCGATTGAGACCGCTCAGGCGCTGCGTCGCGTGCTGCACGAGCGCGGCTACCAGTTCTTCTTGGAGACGCCGACCAACCAGCAGTTCGTGATTCTGCCCAACGAAGACATGGCCCGCATTCGCGAGCATGCCTCGATCGAGTACTGGGAAAAGTACGACGAGACCCACACAGTGGTGCGCTTTTGCACCAGCTGGGCCACGACGCAGGAGGATATCGACGCGTTGGCGGCTGTCCTGTAGCCTGATGTAATGACAAGGGGCCGCCCTGCGCCTGGGCTTGGCGCAGGGCGGCCTTTGCTTTTGGGGAGAAGGGTTGTATGACCGAGATGTCCGAGCCGACGATTCGCCTGGCGACGCCCGATGATGCGCCGGCGTTGCTTGCTATCTATGAGCCGTATGTGCGCCAGACGGCGATTACCTGCGAATACGAGGTGCCGAGCGTTGAGGAGTTCGCCGGGCGCATCGAGCGTACGCTCAAGCGCTATCCGTATTTGGTGATGGAGCTGGACGGGCATCCGGTAGGCTATGCCTATGCGAGTCCGCTTAACAGCCGCGAGGCATACGACTGGTCGGTCGAGACGTCGATCTACCTGGCGCGCGACGTGCGCCACGGCGGGTTGGGCCGCAAGCTGCACGACGCGCTCAAGCAATGTCTGATCGCGATGGGCATCACCAACATGTGCGCGCTCATTGCCGTGCCGCACGACAAGGACGACGAATATCTGACGCATAACAGTCAGGATTTCCATGCCCATATGGGGTATCGCCTGGTGGGCGCCTTCGACCGCTGTGCCCAAAAGTTCGGCCGCTGGTACGACATGTGCTGGATGGAGTTGGTCTTGGCCGAGCGCACGCCCAACCAGCCTAAGCCAACCTGGTTCCCCGATCTCCTCGCCTAAAACCACCACGAAGGTGCCTGTCCCCTTTGTGGTGGTTTTGGCAGGTTAGCCGATGGGCTCGGTGTATTTGGCGCGGTCGGTGCGTTGGATGCGCTTGGAGACATGGAGCGGGCGGCCGTCGGTGCCGTAGACGTAGTCGGTGATCAGGATCAGCGCCTGCCCGCGCTCAACGTTGAGCAAAAACGCCTCGTTTTGCGAGGCATAGCACACCTCAAAGGTCTTATGTCCCTGTGCCGGCGCGCGATGGAATTCTTGGCGCAGCGTGGCGTAGAGCGAACCGTTGATATCGCGATCGATGAGTGCCTCAAAGCTCGGTGGTAGATAGGTGGTTTCCAGGCACAGTGGCGCATCGTCCAGATAACGCAGGCGGACAAGTTTGACGAGCTTGCTGGCCACGGCGGCGTCAAAGAACTTAGCTATGCTGCCGCCCGCCTTGGTAAAGCCCGAGTCCACCGTGCGCGTGGTGGGCTTCATGCCCTGACCCTGGACCTGCGCCGTATAGCTCGAAAACACCAGGTTGTTCTCGTGGAGCGCCGGCGTGTCGGCAACAAAGGCGCCGCGCCCGCGCTCGGTTCGAACCAGACCCTCATCAACGAGCACCTTAAGGGCATGGCGTACGGTGCTGCGCGACAGCCCCGATTCGTCCATGAGTTCCATCTCGGACGGCAGCTTGTCTCCGCGCGCGTAGGTGCCGGCGGCGATGCGGTCGCGCAACATGCCCGCCAAGCGCTCGTACTGGCTCAGTTTCTTTTTAGATGAAGCGTTCATGCGATCAACCTGTATCTAACTTGTATGCGAGTCTAATCAAGCATGTATTCAATACAACAATAAAACCGCTGGTAGCTAGTTATCGAAAACCGCATCAGCAAAATTTCTAAGACAAATATAGCATACAACTAGTCGACATAGCCAAAACATGTATGTAACTTGTATGCCATCGAGAGCATCAAACGAGAAGAAAGGC
>URDE01000058.1:0-11277 GCA_900546525.1 uncultured Collinsella sp. | reverse complement strand
GACTATCACAGCAGAGCAGATCACGGACGGCGCAGAGCTTCAGTACATCGTAGACAACCACGCCCTGTCGACACATCTTCAAATCGTGAAGCGCGATGCTCAGACCGGCAACGCCGTACCACGCGCTGGGTTCACCTTTCAGCTGCTCAACGGCGACCGTGAGCCCATCTCGCAAACATCCTGGCATCCCGCCCATACCGTTATGAATACCTTTACGACCGATGAAACCGGCACCGTCACCCTACCCGAATCGCTTAACCCGGGCACGTATTACATACGAGAGACTTCCGCCAAGGAACCGTATCTTGTTGGTGAAGATCTGGAGATAACGATTCCCGCCGACATGAACTTAACGCCCGTCGCGGTCGCCTCGTTTTACGACGACGCGGCAACAGGAAGCATCGAGATCGTCAAGAACGATGCCGTAGGTGGGCGCGCCCTTGCCGGTGCTGTTTTTGATATCCGTGCCGCGGGCGATATCGTGCGCCCCGACGGCAGCATTGCTGCCCTGGACGGCGAAACCGTCACATCCATCACGACCGACGAGCGGGGATTTGCGTGCGCGACTCATCTTTCACTGGGGTGCGGAACCGCCACCTATGAGGTAATCGAGGTGCAGGCACCCGAAGGTTACCTGCTCGACCAAAGCGTCCACACCGTCGAGCTGTCGTATGCCGGTCAGGAAACACCCGTGATCAATGCGCACCTCGATGTTTCTAACGACTACACCAAAATCGACATCTCCAAAGTAGATTTGACCGGCAAACAAGAAGTGGAAGGCGCCCGGCTCTCCCTCCACGGTGCCAACGGAACCGAAATTGACGCTTGGACCTCCTCTGACAAACCGCATCGCATCGAGCATCTTTTGCCCGGCACCTACACCCTGTGCGAAGTGATGCCCCCGCGCACTTACGACCTTGCCGAAGACATGACGTTTGAAATTAAGGCCACAGGAGAAGTGCAGACGGTAACCATGAAGGACGCACCCATCGAGATCGAGGGCAGAGTCGACAAGCGGCAAGAGATCGCCCGCCCTATCGGTAAGGGTCTCGTCGCCAACGGCGATGGCAAAAACCGAGCCGTGTCACAATCCGATGCGGACGGCTCCTTCTCTTATACGCTCGATGCTAAAAATGAGTCGAATACCTGGGTTGATGAATTCACCATCACTGACGATCTCGAATGCGCCAAGGAAGGCACTGCCAAACTCATCGCCATCGAAACCCCTGTCGCGACCGGGGACATCGACGGTCTTTGCAACGTGTGGTATCGAACGTCTCCAGTGGGAAGTATCGATACGGGCGAACAGACCAATGCAACGCTCAGCGACGGGCATGACAACCCCTGGCTCGAAACGGACGAGGTCAAAAAGCTCCTAGGTGACGATTTGCGCATGGTCGATTACGGCGATTGGCATCTTTGGAAAGCCGATATCCCAACAACGGAGTCGGTCACCCTCGAGGCAAAAGAGCTCGCTCTTTTGGACGATACCGCCGTCACGGGCATTCGTCTTGAGTACGGGGCCGTATCGGCCGACTTCACGACAAGAGGCGCTGCAGAATCTTGGACCCGCGAGGACCTCAAAGACGAGCATGACGACCTTGATGATGTGAGCGCCGTCCTTGACTCGGATATTCACGGTGCCGTCATCCATATGCAGGCCGCGTCGTCTTACACGCCTCAGACCGCACTCGCCAACAGCGCTCGCGTTGACCTCTGTCGCAATGGCGGCGGTAGCAACCTTGAATCACATGACGAGGATCGCGTCATCCAGCGATGCGCCATGCCGCAAGATTTACCGGCAACGGGCTCCCTTCCCATTGCCGCCTGCCTCGCCGCCTTCGTGACCTCCGGCGCCGCGGCAATCTGGTTTGCCCATCTAAAGCTGGCGTCAAAACGTCGCTGACGCAATAAAAAAGAGGCGAGCCCGTCTCCCGGCTCGCCTCTTATTCGTTCGTGGCGAAATGGCTATTCCCCAGATGCAGACCCACCGTCGATGAGCGCTTGATCGGACTCGGAGATGCCATCGGCTCCCAAACTCTGCTCGTGCTCCACTTCTTCGCTAATCGTGGACTCAGGCGTTGAGCCTTTAACGCCCACGATATACGCGGCCCCGAAACCAAGGACAATGGCGATCAGGGCCAAGATGAGATAGACGGGCCAGTGGCGCTTGATGTACGAAAACACGCAGACTCCTTATAGGTCAACCTACGAACGACGAATGACCTCGGTCACGACCTCGGACACCGTAGCGATATTTGTCGGATTGACGTTGTACGGCAGATCGTCCTCAGTGTGAGCGCATGCCAAACGTGGGCCGTCGACGCCGGCAATGGTAAGGGCGCGTCGGCTTGCCTCGAGAGCAGCATAGGCATCGGTCTTGGCGTAGGGCATCTCAAATGCACCGCAATCGACATGGAACGACTTGCACACCTTGTTGACCAAGTTCATGATGCGTCGGTCACCCTTGAGCAGCTGCTGCTCGCCCTCGACCGTCACGACCGAAAGCCTACCGGCACCAATGGACTCAAGGTTGATAAAGAACACGCCGCGGAGCTTGTCGCGATGCGCGGCCAGGAACGCCTTCATGCCGGCGTCGTCGCAATCGGAAGCGCCTGTAGCCACAAACCAGATGTCGTGGCCAAGCAGCTCGTCATCGCCCATGGAGGCAACGGCAGCGAGCATATCCTCGGCGGAAGCTCCATCGGAAGACGTGGCACCGCCCTTCCAGCCGTCGTCGTCATCCTCGAAGTTATCCCACGAGCCGATACCGCGACCAGACTTCTTGGCGTCGTAATCATCCTCGACACCAAGCCAATCGCTCATGCTGTCCTGCTCGTTTTTCTTTTTGCGACCGAACAGACCGCCCAAGCCGCGCTTTTGCGGCTTGGCGGCCGGAGCGGCAGGAGCCGAGATAGTCTCAAGCGGCTGAACATCCGAGCTGACCGGCATGGGGGGAACAACCGGAGCCGATGTGGGCTCGGGCCCCTGTGCCGTCGCGAAGGGATCGTTAACCTGAGCCGAAGGGTCGGGAAGGTCGAACAGCGAGGTGCGCGAGGCGACATTGGCCTGCTGCATCGAAGGCATCGAGGGATCGGGGACCGAGGCCAGCGGAGACGCAGAGGGCATGGGAGCCGGCGCGGATGCCGGGTCGGGAACGTTCATGTTCGGGCGCGGCGACGCCTGAGACGAGATTTGAGCCATCAGAGCATCGACCGTCTCGGCCTGCGACGGAGCAGCATTGGCAACCGTGGCGCCGGGATCACTCGGCGCGGGCATGGTGAAGATCTGCGTAGAGTAGGGCCTCGACTCATCCGCCTGCGGAGCTTCGGGGGCCACAGGCTCAGGCTCTTGCTCGGAGCTGTCCGCAGCGACCTGTTCCGCCACAGATTGATCCTCGACCGTATCGGGCGCAGCGGGCTCGTCCTCGACAGGAGCGGAAAGGGGCTCGGCGATAGCGGTGCCCTGCTTCTCAAACGTCATCGTGGCATCAAACGACACAGTGCTGTCGACCGGCTGTTGGGTTTCGAAAGTCGCCGTCTCCCCGGCAACATCCGCAGGCGAAGGCTGCGGCGCCTCGAAAGACGTCGTGGCGTCGGCAACATCAACAGATACCGGCTGCTCGGCGTCGTTTTGCTCAAATTCCTGTGCCGCGCGCTCGCGCTCGGCCTCGGCCGCCTGTTGCTGGGCTGCAGCCTCGCGCTCGGCTGCCTCGCGGGCAGCGGCGCGCTTTTCCTCAAAGTCGTCAACGAGTTTCTTGCCCTTTTCGAATGCCCCCTTAAAGAAATGGGAGGCGCTGGCACCGATCGAAGAAAACGCGGAAGCGATATCGGCATGGGGCGTCGTCACCGGAAGCTCGGTAGAAAAATCGGTGTCGCTCTCGTAGGACACACGCTGCGGATACGCATCGTAGTCGTCCTCGGTATTATCGAGCTCCTCGGGCGCCGGGGCAGGCGCCATGACGTCCAGACCGGCTGCGGGATCGATAGCAGTCTCCGCATCGGCTTCCGTCTCGACGGCATTGGCCTCATCGGGCTGCGCAGCCACGACCGGATCGGGCTGGGGCGCGGGCTCGAACGTCGGCTCCTCGCCCTCTTCGTAATCGAGCGTACAGGACTCGGGAAGCATTCCCAGGGCACGGATGGCATCCGAGCCAAACCGGATGTTGCCGGCGGCATTGCGATAAAGCTTGGGCTCGGGCTCGGCCTGCTCGGCCGCGGCAGGCTCCTCTGCCGACTCGGCAGCGGACTCGTCTGCAACGGGCTCCTCGGCCGGAATATCTTGGACCTGGGACTCGGGTGCAATGACGCCAATCAGGGTCTCGTCGGCAGAAGCACCTTCGAATCCATCGATTTGCTCATCAAAAGCCTCGCCCTGCTCACCCTCGGGAGCGACCGGCTGGCCATACTCATCCTCGGTATAGGCAGGCTCTTCGTACTCGATGGTATTGCCGTAATCATTTTGCTGCTGGGCCGCGGCGTACTCGGCTGCCGCGCGCGCCATCTCCTCGGCGCGACGCTTCTGCTCGCCAAAATACGTGTCAAACGGAATATCGTCAGGGAACTCGTTCTCGCCCTGATAGGGGGCGACGTTATCCATGACGCCCAGCATGGCGGCAACAGAGGACTTGTTGCAAACCGAGCCGGACGTGTAGGGAAGGACAAAACGATTGGAAATGATATTGGCGGCATTGGCGAGCGCCACGAGGGAGGCAAGGATCGCGACAATCCACAGCAGGACCTTCAACGCGCCGGGAAGCGGCAAGATGCGCAGGATGGCAATAGCCGCGGGAGCAATCGTGGCAATCGGGAGCAATTTGGCGATCAGCGCTCGGTACGGCGCATAGGGCTCGCGAGCGAGCAGTTCGGCGCGCGGGGAGTCATAGTGCGCGACGACGACAACCGGGCGATTGCGCGGAGAGGCAAGCGGGCCCGAGGCCTTGTGATAGGCGATGACATTTTGGCTCACGCCCGTCTTGCCCAGGCGCGAGATCACGGGGCGCCCGGTTCTCTCGAGCACATAGAGCACGGCTCCGACAATGGCCAACAGGGTGCCGACTAAGCCGATACCGCCGCCGATGCCCATAAGCAGGGCACCGGCAAATGCCAGAATGCCCGTAACGGCAAACGCCATCCTGCTCGGCGCGGGAGCATTAAACTCCTGCACCTCGGGATCAAAGCCGTGGTTGCGGAAAATTTGAGCGATATCTTCGGCGGCCAAGCGCTCTTCTTCGCTGCACGCCGGCGTGATGCCAGTGTTCTGCAGCAGGTGGTTAATATAGTTCTGGGTGTTCGCCATATGCGCTCCACATCCATAATCCGACAAATAGGCCCAATGTATGCACATTAGAACCGTATATAGTCGAAAGTATACCCCGAGCGGGCGCAAACGGCCGAATTCTGGGCATCTTAACGCCCCAAGCGGACAAGGATATAGCCTAATCTCCATATCGGACTAAAATCATGGCATCAGACACCTTCCCATGCGAGGATTCTATGACGGCAAGCAATACAACCGTAACGAATAAAAAGGGGGCGCCGGGGCCCGGTTTCGACAAGACCGCCCAGCGCATCCTCAATCTGTTCTTTGTCCTCAACAGCTCTCCCGAGCCATTGACCACAGAGCAAATTGTCCTGGATTCCGATCTTGGCTATGGATCGGGCAATATCGACTCGGACAAGCGCAAGTTTCGCCGCGATCGCGAAAAACTCCTCGAACGCGGAATCACGATCAAGGAAGTTCGCGCAGCAGGCGCCCAAGAAACCGAAGAAAGCGCGTGGACCATCGATCGCGAGCACACGTTTGCGGCCGGTGGCCTCATCACCGCAGACGACGCGGACATCTTGCTCGACGCTATCGACCAGACCCTTGCGACCGGTTCGGCCGCGTTTGCCACGCCGCTTGCAGACATACGCTCCAAGATCGCCTACCTCACTGGCGCATCGACCGCAGAAGAGCCTCCCGCCCGTCGCTCACCCGCCGTCGATGCGGTGTGGAGCGCTTTTGCCGAACGCTGCGCACTGCGTTTTTTGTATCAAAACGGGCGTGGAGAGCAAAAAGAGCGCACCGTCTGCGTGTGCGGCATGTTCGAGCACGAGGGCGTGGCGTATTTTTGCGGACTCGACAACGCCACCGATGAAATCAGGACGTTTCGCTGCGACCGTATCGTTCGCGCATGGCGCCCCTCGAAGGCCTACTCCATCCCCGCCGACTTTAACCTGAACGATCGCCTGTTCTTCGAGTTTGATTTTGCCGATTGCAAGCCCGTTATGGCGACCTTTTCGTTTGCCCCGCAAGCCCAGGCCGACATGGTCAGCGGCCTAACGCGCGGTCGCGGGGAGCTCACGCACACCGAAGAGGGTTGGACCTGGACCGTCGGCGTGCGCGACCTTAATGCCGCTGCCTCGTTTTGTATGGAGCACGCCATGGACGGCATGAGACCCGTTGCTCCCGATGCACTTAAACTGGCGTGGAACCACCTCATCGAAAGGACGGTGCACGAGCATGCCCGTGCGTAAACTCACCAGCGAGCAAAGGCTCTCGCGTGCGATTGACATCATGGAGGCCCTCTACGCTGCCGGTGAGACCGGTATGACACGAGGGGATATCTGCAGCCGTTTTGATATCACGGGTGCGGCGCTCGACGAAATTATCGATATCGTCTCGACCCTCGCTGACCGTGAGTCGGGCGCACGCATCATCTGCGAGCGCCACGGCGAGTGCATCATCCTGACAGGCGATGCGGGGCGTGTGCTGCCCTTGCGCCTAAGTGCCGCCGAAGGTGCCGTGCTCAACCACGAACTCGAATCGATGGGAATCGACTCTCGGGCAGCAGAGCGTATCCGACACGCCCTCCTACCCGAGAAACTCGGCTACAACCAGCGCGTCGTCGATACCGTTGCCCGAGGATCGCACTGGCAACAGCTGAACTGCGCGATTCAAGACGGCGTTCGATGCCGCATCATCTACCGTTCGATGGACGACACACGGCCGCGTGAGCGTCTCATCGACCCCCTGCGCATCGCGACGCATGGCGACCAAACCTATCTGATTGCCTGGGATGTCGAAGTCGATGAGCAGCGCTCCTACCGCATGGACAAAATCGAAGGCCTTACCCTTACCGACGATTCCGTGGAGCGCCACGCGCCCGCGTCCTTGTCCCTCCACGAATCCCTTTCCCAAGCGGAGCAGAGCGCAAAACTCCTCATGCCGCTCGACATGGCAGAGCGCCTAGACTGGGCCGGCATCATGTCGATTGAGCCAAACGGGGCAGACATGGCGACGGTGACCGTGCGTTATGGGTCAGAGCATTGGCTGTTCTGCCAGGTAATCGCAGCGGGCGGAGCCATCCGCATACTGGATGACCCCGCCCAGGCATTGCGTCTATGCGATATGGCGAAGAGCCTGACCTGCCCGCTTTAACGGCGTCGCTCGTGGCGTGCACGCCACAGCTGCAAATAATGACCGATCTGTGCCGACTCGATACGCTGGTAGGAAGTCGTGGGCAGCGACGTCAAGAACTTCTTGCCGTAGCCCTTTGTCACCAAGCGCGGATCTGCCAAGATGAGCACACCGCAATCAGTCGACGAGCGGATGAGACGGCCGGCGGCTTGCTTGACTTCGAGCACCGCCTCGGGCAGCGAGTAGCGCGCCCAGGCGCGGTCTTCGCGCAGGTTGCGCTCACACGAAAGAGGATCCGTGGGGCTCGAGAACGGCAGCTTGGGGATAATGACGCAACGCAGCGTCTCGCCGCTGGCGTCAAAGCCCTCCCAAAAGGCCTTGAGCGCAAAGAGCGATGAGGTCGGCTCGTTGATAAACCGATCGCGCAGGCGACGCGGGGACGAGTTGCGCTGCTGGCAATTGAGCTCCAGGCCCGCTCGCGCCAATTTGGGCTCGACACGGGCATACAGGTCCTCCATGTCGCGCCTGTTAGTGAAGAGCGTGAGCACCGATCCACCCATGGCGAGATGGGCATCGACCAGCACACGCTCGAGCGCCGACAGATAGTGCTCGCGATCGCGCGGATCGGGAATGTCCCCCGCCACGACCACGGCCATATTCGAGTCAAAGTCATAGCTCGAATCCAGGTGCAGCGATGAGGATGTCGACTCACCGATGCGATCGAGGCCGACAGCATGGTTGAAATGCTCAAAGCTCTTGGACACCGTCATGGTCGCCGAAGCGAAGATGGCCGTGTGCACTTCGGGCAGCCACTCGTTCGCCAAGGCCTCGCCGATATCGATGCGCTCGGCGGTCATAGACTCCCCGCCCGCGCGCAGCCGACGGTTCACCTGCAGCGAGTACACATAGTGCTCATCCGTACCCTCAATGATGAGTTTGAGGTTCTCGTCCAGCTCGTGCAGACGGCGCGAAATGTCGCCTAGGTCGACAACGACCTCGGGCTTATCGGCGGCGACGGTCTGCACCAGCGCGTCTACGCTTTTATCCGCCTGGTCCAGCGCATCAATTGCGGTATGGGCCGACTGCAAAAAATCGTGCCAGTCATCCGACTCGCGCAGCTCGGGGCCAATCCACAGATTCGCGTTATCGTAGCTCCCACGGGCGCGACGGCCGAGCTCGCGCACACCATCGAACACATCGGCAATCGCCATGCTCGCGCGGGCAACCGTCGACGTCGCTTTGGCGGTGAGTCCCAGGTAGAGCGTGGAGCCCTCGGAAGTGGCCAGGTCACGGGAAACTTGACTCAGCGCGCCGGCACTCGACCCACCCAAGCGCTCAAACAGCACGCGCGACTCATCTGCCGAAACCACGCGCGCCCATTGGCGACGGGCCTCACGCTCGATGGAATGGGCCTCGTCGACCACCCAGTGACGAATCGGAGGCAAAATCCTTCCCTCGGCGGCCACGTTGCGGAACAGCAGGGAATGGTTGGTGACCACCACGTCGGCATGTGCCGCTCGGCGGCGCGCCCCGTGGACCAGGCATTTGTCAGGGAAGAACGGACACAGACGACGAGCACACTCGCGCGAAGCCGTCGTAAAGTCGGGACGGTTGACGCTGCGCCAGCGAATGCCGAGCGAATCGAGGTCGCCATCGGCAGATTGGCACACATACGCCATGATCACCGCAACCGCCGTGAGCGTGTCAGCAGGATCGCGCTTGGTGGTGATCTCAACCTGACCACGGCTCATGCGCTCGAGCTTGCGTAGACACGGATAGTGGTCATAGCCCTTGAGTGCACAAAACGACAGGCCCCCGTCCAGCTGTTCGGCGAGCTTTGGCAGCTCATGGTACATAAGCTGGTCGGCAAGATTATTCGATTTGGTCGCGATACCAACCGTGATGTTGTTGCGGCGTGCGGCCTCGGCAAAAGGCACCAGGTAAGCCATCGATTTGCCGACGCCCGTCCCCGCCTCAATCACGCGATGCGTTCCCGTAACGAGCGCGTCACGGACCTCGAGCGCCATCGCGATTTGCTCATCGCGCGGCTCGTACGTGGGATACATGCGATTGACTAGGCCACCGGGGGCATAATCCGCCTCGATCTCTTCACGGCTCGGCATCTTAAGGACCGGCAACTCGTCCGCATCAACGCGATCGTCTGCACGATCGGCCTTGAGCACGTCAGCACGAGCGGCGCTGAGCGAAAATATCGAACCCGGGTTCTGGCCGGCCAAAAAAGAAAAAATGGGGCGATAGGACCAAGGCACGTCCGCGTGCATGTCCGCCAAGCGCGCCATAAGGCCCGAAGGCAGGTCGGTAAGCGCAACCAACAGCACGCGCCACACACCGCACAGGGCATCAACGTCTGCGTTCGCGCGATGCGACACCGAATCGCACCCAAACAAGTCGGCCATAAAAGACAGCTTGTGCGAGGCCAAGCGCGGAAGTGCGATGCGCGACAGTGCCAGCGAATCGATCCAGATGTCGCTGACGTTGACACCGCCCTTGACCGACTCGATAAACGAACGGTCGAAGGTGGCGTTATGCGCAATCACCGGGCAGCCGCCGACAAAATCGGCGAGAGCGGCCACGGCATCGACGGCCGATGGGGCATCCACCACATCGGCGTTTGTAATGCTCGTGAGTTCGGTAATCTCGGCGGGAATCAGCTGCTTGGGGTGCACGAAGGTATCGAACCGGTCGACGATCTCGCGGCCCGAAAGACGGGCAGCCGAGATCTCAATCAGTTCATTGTCCTGCACCGAAAGACCCGTGGTTTCGGTATCGAGGACGATAACATCTTCCTCGATGAGACCAAACGATTGGGTTTTGGCACGCTCGGCAAGCGTGGCATAGGAATCGATGACAAACTGCGGCGTTCCCGACGAAACAGCGTCCTCGATTAGCATGCAACGCCCGCTCGACGAAGTCCCATACGAATCAGACTGTCACAGACCTGTGGGAACGTCATGTCATCGGTGTGGCGAATCTCATCCGGATACAGCGACGTATCGGTCATGCCGGGAATCGTGTTGGTCTCGAGGATGACGGGGCCATCCTCGCTCACGATAAAGTCGCTGCGCGAAATGCCCAGGCAGCCGAGTGCCTTATGGGCCGCGCAGGCAAGTTCCTGGGCACGTGCATAGTTTTCGGGGGAAATCTGCGCCGGAATGCGATGGATATCCGTGGGGTCCACATACTTCACGTCCAGATCGTAGAACTCGCAGTCCTCGGGCTTACGGATCTCAACAATCGGCAGGGCGCGCACGTCATCCTCGCCGTATACGCCGACGGTAATCTCGGTACCCTCGATGCACTTCTCGACCAGCACTTTGTCGCCGTACTCAAACGCCTTGGCGATTGCCGCGGGTAGCTCGGAGGGCTCATGGACCAGAGAGATGCCATAGCTGGAGCCGTTGACGGCGGGCTTTACAAAGCACCGCTCGCCACAAATCTCGACGATGCGATCGATATCGACCTCGTCGCCCGCCTCAAGCGCCAGGCCGGGGGCAATGGGGATGCCCGCCTTGGCATACAGAAGCTTTGAAACCTCTTTATCGGCGCCACATGCGCTGGCGAGCACGCCTGACGCCGTGTAGGGGATACCCAGCGTCTCCATGGCCCCCTGCATGGCGCCATCCTCGCCGCCGGCGCCGTGCATGGCGATAAACGCCACGTCGAAGCCACCGGTCGCCATAGTCACCATAAAGTCATCGGCGGCGGTGTCGAGCAGCTCCACCGAGGTGTAGCCGGCCTCCTTCAGTGCCACCACGACATTCTTTCCAGAATTGAGCGAAATCTCGCGTTCGGCGGAATGGCCGCCCGCCAAGACCGCTACGTGCATGTTCTCTAGGCTTTTACCCGGCATGGGCA
>URDE01000057.1:0-11480 GCA_900546525.1 uncultured Collinsella sp. | reverse complement strand
GTTGCCATCACTGTACTCGGAGAACACCAGATAC
This sequence comes from uncultured Collinsella sp., assembly GCA_900546525.1. Taxonomy (GTDB): domain Bacteria; phylum Actinomycetota; class Coriobacteriia; order Coriobacteriales; family Coriobacteriaceae; genus Collinsella. Next base: position 11,446 of record URDE01000057.1, on the reverse strand, counting down.
CACCAGTCGCCCATCTTAAAGAGATCAGGCATCTCGAACATGGTGTAAAGGCCCGGATTCCACCAGTCGCCCTGGAACTCCCAGGTATCCAGGTCCTTGGAGGTGAACTTGACCAGACGCCCGGTCATCAGACGCTTGTCCTCGCCCACGCGCGTGCCGAGGATGAGCATGTACTCTTCGTTCTCCTCATCCCAAAGCACAAAGGGATCGCGCCAGTTGCGGTCATCGTAACCTTCCTGGGGCGGAAGCAGCGTCTCGGCGATGTTCTTCTCCCACTTGACGGCGTCGTCACTCGTTGCGTGAAGAAGAACCTGCTTCATCAAGCGTGCGCGGACCTTGTCGCGATTGCAACCAGTGTAGAGCGCATGGTACTTGTCGCCCACCTTAAACACCGTGCCGGCATAAACATACTGGTCGACTTCCTCGTCGCCGCCACGCTCAAGGCTCTCGCCAAAGTCCTTGTAGTTGACGAAATCCTTGGTCGTCGCGAGTGCCCAACCAAACGGCTCTCCGAAAGGACCGGGGTTTCGCGTGTCACGCTGGTGATAGAGATAGAACGTGCCGTCCTCGCCGTACGGCATGATGTCGCCTACCCAAATTCCCTCAGGCTGGTAATACACCTTGTGCATCCGAGACTTCCTTTCCCACAAGATACTAACTCGGTACAACTGCAAGATATGTCAATCGTTTTCATATGTCAAACGTTTTCACACTAATACGTCTTTTCGCAGTTCCAGTCGTCGGCAAACGGTTGACATATGGCGGCGAACGGTCATCAGAGGCGTTTGAGGAATTCTTTTGGCACGGGATGAACTACGCGGTTTTGCCCTCAATGAGTTCAACGGGGAGCTTGGTATTCGATTCGGGCTTTTCACCGTTAACAAGAGCGATGATGGATTGCGCCGCGAGCTCTCCGATGCGATCGATATCTTGACGAACGGTTGTTAAGTCAGGCATAAACGTCATAGTGCGGCGGGCGCCATCCGCGCCAACGACCTTAATATCGTCCGGAGCGCTCAAGCCGCGCTGCTTCATCACGTTAAGACAGATAGCCGCCATCGTGTCGTCTCCCGCAAAGATGCCGTCAATATCGGGGTTCTCATCGAGGATCTTCGCAACGACCGCACTCTTTTCGTCATCGGACTTAACGAACTCGACCTCACGGACAAGCGCGGGCAAACCGGCCTGCTCCACAACATCGTGGTAGGCATCGGTACGCTTATTGGCAGGCATGCGCATGCGGCTATTGTTGCGCAGGCACAAGATGCGCGAACACCCGTCATCAATCAGGCGACGCGTGGCAAGTTCGCCGATGCCATAGCTGTCGCTCGCAATCTGAACAGAGGCCTCGCCAAGGTCGCAGTCGATACCAACCAGACTCAAGCCCATCTCGGCATACGCCTCGGCACCGATATTAAGCGAGTTGACGATGACGCCATCAACCATATTGCGTCGAAGCATGTCGATATAAGAGCGCTCAAGCTCGGGTCGATTGGCGCTATTGCACAGCAGCATCTTAAAACCGTTTTCGGCCAGGGTATGCTCAATGACTTGAACCACTTGGGCATGAAACGGACTGCTGACATAGGGGACGATCATACCGATAAGATTCAGGCGACCGTTGAGCATGGCACGAGCGATATCGTTGGGCGTATAGTTGATGCGCTTCATCGCGGCATGGACCTTATCGCGGGTCTCTTGGCTAATATAGCCACGATTATTAAGCACACGAGATACCGTAGTAGGCGAAACCCCCGCCACCGCCGCAACTTCCTTGATGCCAGGCTTAGCCGTATCCTTAGAACGAGCACTCTCGCGAGCCATAGCACCCTCCCCCATCAACATGTCATACGTTTACATACGAACAAAGCATACCCCAACAAGAGCGGGAAGACGGTAACAGTACAAGTAAGTAAACGACTCATCCAAATAATTAGGAGAGTTCCGCCTAAGGGGTGACTACACAGGACCCAGCCGGGGCTGTTTGGGCTTCTCCCAAAACATTCCGCAGGACGCAAAGGGCTCCGCCGCGCGAAGCGCGCAGCGGAGCCCTTTGCATGTCCGAGGACTGTTTGGGAGAAGCCCAAACAGTCCCGGCGATCCTGCGGGAGTTAAATCCCTTTAGAACTTGTTGTGGAAGGTACGCGCAATGACCTCGTCCTGCTGCTCCTTGGTGAGCGTGTGGAAGTTCACGGCATAGCCGGAAACGCGGATGGTCAGCTGCGGGTACTTCTCGGGGTGAGCCTGAGCGTCGAGCAGCGTCTCACGGTTGAAGACGTTGATGTTCAGGTGGTGGCCACCCTTCTCGGCGTAAGCGTCGAGCATGTGGACCAGGTTATCGGCCTGGGTCTCGGAAACTTCAGAAACCTTCATAATGTGTCTCCTTCGATTAATAGGCGCCGGCCGAAACCGGCGCACTAATCAGTAATCGTTATTGTTAGTATAGCACTAACAATAGTTACTCGCCCAGCTGATCAAGGTCGATATCGCCAAAGAACACCTGATCCTCCTTGCCGAGCGCACTCGGGATGATGGAGAAGGTGTTGGAGATGCCGTCCTGAGCATCGCGGAACGGGAGCTTGGAAACCGAAGACAGCGAAGCGATGGCGCCGTGGCTATCGCGCTTGTGCATGGGGTTAGCACCCGGGGCGAACGGCTGGCCAGCCTTGCGGCCGTCGGGCGTGGAGCCGGTCTTCTTACCGTATACGACGTTGGAGGTAATGGTCAGAACCGAGGTCGTGGGCACGGAGTTGCGATAGGTGTCGTTCATGCGGATGTACTCCATGAACTGGTGCACAACGTCGTGAGCGATCTGGTCGACGCGGTCATCGTCGTTACCGTACTTGGGGAACTCGCCCTCGGTCTCGAAGTCGACGATGATGCCGTTCTCATCACGGACGGGGTGGACCTTGGCGTACTTGATGGCGGACAGGGAGTCAGCCACGACGGAAAGGCCAGCGATGCCCGTAGCGAACCAGCGGTGCACGTGCTTGTCGTGCAGGGCCATCTGGATGCGCTCGTAGCAATACTTGTCGTGCATGTAGTGAATGATGTTCAGCGAGTTGACGTACACGCCAGCGAGCCACTTCATCATGTCGTTGTACTTGGCCACAACGTCGTCGTAATCGAGCGTATCGCCCTCGACGGCGCGATACTTGGGGCCGACCTGCTTCTTGGAGACCTCGTCAACGCCGCCGTTGAGTGCGTACAGCAGGCACTTGGCCAGGTTGGCACGGGCGCCGAAGAACTGCATCTCCTTGCCGATGCGCATGGAGGACACGCAGCAGGCGATGCCGTAGTCGTCGCCGTGGTAAACGCGCATGAGGTCGTCGTTCTCGTACTGGATCGAGGAGCTGGCGACAGAAGTCTTGGCGCAGAACTTCTTGAAGTTCTCGGGCAGACGGGTCGACCACAGAACGGTCATGTTGGGCTCGGGGCTGGTGCCCATGTTCTCGAGCGTGTGCAGGTAGCGGTAGCTCATCTTGGTAACGAGCGTACGGCCGTCAACACCCATGCCGCCGATGGACTCGGTGACCCACTGCGGATCACCGGTGAACAGGGCCTGGTACTCGGGGGTACGGGCAAACTTGACCATGCGGAGCTTCATGATGAAGTGATCCACGAACTCCTGGATCTGCTCCTCGGTGAAGGTGCCGTTGGCAAGGTCGCGCTCAGCGTAGATGTCGATGAACGTGGAGGTACGGCCGATGGACATAGCGGCGCCGTTCTGCTCCTTGACGGCAGCGAGGTAGGCGAAGTACATCCACTGGATGGCCTCCTGCGTGTTGGTAGCAGGGTTGGAAATATCGAAACCATAGGTCTCGGCCATCATCTTGAGCTCGCCGAGGGCGCGGATCTGCTCCTGCAGCTCCTCACGGTCGCGGATGTTGTCGGCGGTCATGACCGTCGGGGTGGAAGCCTTCTGGGCCTCCTTGTCCTTGATCAGGTAGTCGACACCGTACAGGGCGACACGACGGTAGTCGCCGATGATGCGGCCGCGGCCATAGCCATCGGGCAGACCGGTGATGATGTGAGCCGAGCGGCAAGCACGCATCTCGGGGGTGTAAACATCGAAGACGCCGGCGTTGTGGGTCTTGCGCTCGAAGGTGTAGCGCTCGACAACGTTCTCGTCGACCTTGTAGCCGTGCTGGCTGGCAGCCTGGCAAGCGATGCGGATACCACCGTTGACGTGCAGCGCGCGCTTGAGCGGCTTGTCGGTCTGGAGGCCGACGATGGTCTCCTTCTCGCGGTGGGCGTTATCGATGTAGCCAGCGGGGTGGCTCACGATACCCGTGACGATCTTGGTGTCCATATCGAGGACACCGCCCTGCTCGCGCTCCTTAAGCAGCAGGTCGAGAACCTCGCCCCACAGCTCCTTGGTACGCTCGGTCGGACCGACGAGGAACGACTCGTCGCCCTCATAGGGGGTGTAGTTCTTCTGGATGAAGTCTCGGACGTCAACCTCTCCCGTCCAGATGCCTTCCTTGAAGCCTTCCCATGCCTCCTGCATTGTGTAACCACGCTCCTAGTTACGTGTAATGCGGCGCTCTCTCACACCGCTGCTTATTGAATTCTTGAATTATCGGCTTGCACTACCGGCTTCTTCCGTTCTTCACCACACGTTGGTGCAGGAAAAACGTTTGTCCACCTTGGAACTACAACCCAAACCCAAGATTTCACCCGTTTGAGAAGGATAACATAGCGACCCTCTCCATCTGGGCTGTTATATGTTTCTTTTTTTATATCATAATGGCGTTTTTAACAAATCCGCAGGAAATGCGAGCGCGAACAACTACCGTTCGCCGATTTGTTTGGTATTTTTCCTTGCCTTTGTACGTCCGTCACTCTAGCTGTTATGCCAGCTTTACCAGGGTAAAGTGCCTCTGAGTAGGCTTTAGGACATGTCTAACGATCTGCCCCTAACTTTGCTGGCACCGACGGTGTACGGAGGTCGCCTAAAGGTAGTTTTCTAGACATGTCCCAAAATCTACCGCATAGGGTGCGCGTGCAAGGGTATCATCTTTCACCGAAAATAGTTTCTAGTGTTAGGGGTTTTCGGTGGAAGATACCGATTTCCGTGAACTTGGGCGTCAGCTCCTTTCCGAGTTCGGCAGCATGCATCAGCGCATTTCGCGTTTTGCGGACAAAGCCCTCGGCGGCGAGATGGCCGTCATGCGCGCCCTCATACTCGCCGGCGGTTCGCTCACGCCGAGCGAACTCGCTGATCGCGCCTGGGTCTCGAGCGCCCGCATCGCCAATATCCTACGCGCCCTCGAGGCCAAGGGCTGGGTCGAGCGCGAGCACTCAAAGACTGACCGTCGTCGTGTACACGTCATAGTGACCGACAAAGGATTCCAGGATCTAGAAATCAAACGTCGGGAATTCGAGAACCGCACTGCGGCTTTCCTCGAGCAGCTCGGCGAAACAGATACCCAAGAGATGGTGCGTCTTCTAAGGCGTGCCAACGAAATTATCGACCGCAATCAAGAAAGGAGAGATGCCGAGTGAGGATTCTCAAGCTCTTTAAAAAGCATGTCCTGGCACTGTTCGCAGCTATCGTACTTATCGTAATCAGCTGCAACGCCGATCTGGCACTGCCTACCTATATGAGCGACATCGTCGACGTGGGCGTGCAGCAAGGCGGCATCGCCTCGCCCGTGCCCGACACCATTCGCGCCGAATCACTCGACGACCTCGAACTCTTTATGAGCGCCAAGGACGCCAAAGCTGTGGAGGCCGTGTTTAGCAAGGCTGACAAAAATGGCATTCGAACGTACAAGGGTACCGAGGAAGAGCGTGCCGATGGAGGCAAGATTGCCGGCATTGTGAGCCTGCCCGAAACTGTCGTCCTTTCACTCGACCAGGGCATTGACGCCAACTCCATGGGCGACATGATGGGCTCGTCCAGCGAGAAAGACAACAACGCTGCCCAGGCCATGCCCACCCCCGAGCAGATGGCTGCCATGACGCCCGAGCAGCTCGCCGAGATGCAGCAGAAGGCCGCAGCGGCGCAGAACATGCAAAAGCAGATTGATGCCGACGGCGGCAAGATCACCATGAAGAGCCTGCGCCTGGGCGTTGAAGGCGGCCTAATCGACCATGGCAAGCTCGTCGAGGGCGCCAACCAAATGGCGGACAAAATGGGCTCCATGTCGGGGTCCATCGTCACCCAGCGCGCCGTGACCTACGTACAAGAAGAGTACAAAGCGCAGGGCATCGACCCCGCCGACGTGCAGAACGCTTACCTGAGCCGCATGGCGACCACGATGTTCGGCCTGTGTCTGGTGTCGCTCGTCGCCACCATCCTGACCGGTGCCGTGGCTTCGCGCACCGCCTGCTCCATCGCCCGCGACCTGCGCCGCGAGACCTTCAACAAGGTTATGCACTTCTCGCCGGCCGAGGTGGGCAAGTTTAGCCAGGCCTCGCTCATCACCCGCTGCACCAACGACATTCAGCAGATCCAGATGGCCGCAACCCTGTTTATCCGCATGTGCCTGATGGCCCCCGTCATGGGCATCGTCGCCGTCATGCGCGTCCTGGCCAACCACACCGGTCTGGAGTGGACCATCGCCGTGGCCATCATCGCGGTCTCGGCCGTTGTCGGCGTGCTCATGGGCCTCACCATGCCCAAGTTCAAAAAGATGCAGAGCTTTGTGGACCGCGTGAACCTTACCGCCCGCGAGCTGCTCGACGGCCTTATGCCCATCCGCTCGTTCAACCGCGAGGAACATGAGCTCGAGCGTTTTGACAAGGCTTCGCTCGACCTAATGACCACGCAGCTCTACACCAACCGCGCCATGAGCTTTATGATGCCGCTCATGATGCTCGTCATGAACTGCATCACCGTGCTTATCGTCTGGTTTGGCGCGCAGGGCGTGTCCGACGGCGTGATGCAGGTCGGCAACATGATGGCGTTTATCTCCTACACCATGCAGATCGTCATGGCGTTTATGATCCTCACCATGGTTTCGGTTATCCTGCCCCGTGCCGAGGTCGCAGCCGAGCGCGTGGAAGAGGTCATCACTTGCCCCACCAGCATCAACGACCCTGTCTCGCCCAAACTGCCCGCGGTCAGCGCGCCGCGCGGTGAGCTCACCTTCCGCGACGTGAGCTTCCAGTATCCCGACGCCCGCGCCGATGTCATCAGCGGCGTGAACTTCACCACACATGCCGGTCAGATGCTCGGCATTATTGGCTCCACGGGCTCGGGCAAGTCCACGCTTGTACAGCTGATTCCGCGCTTATACGACGTCACAGGCGGCAGCATTTCGCTCGACGGCATCGACGTGCGCGACATGACCCTTTCCGAGCTTCGCCGCCGCATTGGTTACATCCCGCAGCAGGGGCGTCTGTTCTCGGGCACCGTCGAGAGCAACCTCAAGTTTGCCGGCGACATGGTGAGCGACGAGGACATGCACCGGGCGGCACGCATCGCACAGGCCGAGGACTTTATCGCCGAGCGCGAGGGCGGCTACGACTCCCCCATCAGCCAGGGAGGCTCCAATGTCTCGGGCGGTCAGCGCCAGCGCCTGGCCATCGCCCGCGCGTTGGCCAAAAAGCCCGAGGTCGTGGTGTTCGATGACTCGTTTAGCGCCCTCGACTACAAGACCGACGCGCGCCTGCGCGAAGAGCTGGCCAAAAACGTCACTGACGCCGCGCTCGTGATCGTGGCCCAGCGCATCGCGACCATCATGCACGCCGACCAGATTATCGTGCTCGACGACGGCCACGTGGTGGGCACCGGCACACACGAGGAGCTGCTGCACAGCTGCCTGGCGTACCTGGAGATCGCACAGTCGCAGCTTTCCGCCGAGGAGCTGGGGCTTACCCAAGAAGAAATTGCAGCCGTCACGGAAGGAGGCGAGCGCTAATGGCAGACGAGACCAAGACCCAGATTCCCAAGCCCACCCGCCAGCGTGGTCCCATGGGCCGCATGGGCGGCATGCGTCGCGGCGAAAAGGCCAAGGATTTTAAGGGCACCATGAGGCAGCTGCTCGGCTATATCGGCCAGCACAAGGTTGCCGTGTTTACCGCCGTCGCCTTTGCCGTGTGCTCGGTCATCTTTAACATTGTGGGGCCCAAGGTGCTCGGCCAGGTTACCACCAAACTGTTCGAGGGCTTGGTCGCCAAGGTCAACGGCACCGGCGATGTCGACTTTGCCTGGATCGCCAAGACGCTCGGCTTTTTGCTCTGTCTGTATCTGGCGAGCTCTGCCTGCAGCCTGATCCAAGGCTGGCTCATGACCGGCGTCACGCAAAAGATTTGCTACCGCATGCGCAAGGAGATCGCCGCCAAGATCGCCGTCGTACCGATGAGCTACTTCAACGGTCACAGCAAGGGCGACGTGCTCAGCCGCATCACCAACGACGTCGATACGTTGGGGCAGTCGCTCAACCAGAGCGTGACGCAGCTCATTACGTCCGTCACACAGATTATCGGCGTGCTCGTCATGATGCTGTCGATCAGCCTGCCGCTTACCGGCGTCACCGTGCTCACGCTGCCGGCCGCCGCGATTATCCTGACCGTAATGATTCACTTCTCGCAGCCGTACTTCCGAGAGCAGCAGCAGGTTCTGGGCGCCGTCAACGGCATTATCGAGGAAGACTTTGCCGGCCAGAATGTCATTCAGGTGTTCGACCGCGCCGAGGCCTCAATCGAGGAGTTCGACCGTCAAAACGACCGCCTCTTTATTAGTGGCTGGCGCTCGCAGTTCCTGTCGGGCCTGATGATGCCGCTTATGAGCCTGGTGGGCAACATGGGCTACGTGGGCGTCGTCGTGGTGGGCGCGCAGCTCGCGCTGACCGGCAATGCCACGCCCGGCGACATCCAGAGCTTTATCCAGTACGTTCGCAACTTTACGCAACCCGTACAGCAGCTGGGCAACGTGAGTAACACGATGCAGTCGATGGCCGCCGCCACCGAGCGCGTGTTTGAGTTCCTGGCCGCGCCCGAGGAGGAGCAGAAGGCCGACGCGCAGATTCCCGAGAAGCGCCCCGGCCACGTGGAGTTTGACCATGTGAAGTTTGGCTACACGCCCGACAAGACCATCATCCACGACTTTAGCTGCGAGGCGCAGCCCGGCCAGACCATCGCCATCGTCGGTCCCACCGGCGCCGGCAAGACCACGCTCATCAAGCTGCTGCAGCGCTTCTACGATGTGGACGGCGGTTCGCTGCGTGTCGAGGGCGTCGACGTGCGCGACTGGGACCGCGCGGCACTTCGCGGCGAGTTTGCCATGGTGCTGCAGGATACCTGGCTGTTTAACGGCACCATCCGCGAGAACATCCGCTACGGACGCCCCGATGCAAGCGATGCCGAGGTCGAGGCCGCTGCACGCGCCGCACGCTGCGATCACTTTATCCATACGCTCGCTGGCGGCTACGACTTTATGATCAACGAGGAAGGCACCAATCTGTCGCAGGGCCAGCGCCAGCTCGTGACCATCGCCCGTGCCATTTTGGCCGACCGCCCGGCGCTGATTCTGGACGAGGCGACCTCCAACGTCGATACCCGCACCGAGGAGCTTATTCAGCGCGCCATGGATGCGCTGATGCAGGGCCGTACCAGCTTTGTCATCGCGCACCGCCTGTCCACGATCCGCAACGCCGACGTAATCTTGGTAATTCGCGACGGCGACATCGTCGAGAAGGGCACACACGACGAGCTACTCGCCCAGGGTGGCTTCTACGCCGACCTGTATAACTCGCAGTTCGACGAGGCGGCGTAACAACCGGCGGCAAACAACCGCAATGCCCAGAAAACGGGGGCGCAGGACAACCTGCGCCCCCGTTTTTGCTCTGCGACCCTCAAACCGCCTCCCCTGGGACCTGATTGACAGCCCCTTCGAGGCCCCGTGGGCAAAAAATGGCAAATATGAGTACTGTTACCCTTTTAGTAACAGCCAAAACAGCCCCAAATGCCGTTTTCACGGCTTACACGCGTCCCTAAATTGATCAAACAGCCCTATAGCGGACTTATATGTGTTTGCGTTAATGAACATATTTTGCTGTTATGTCTATTATTTTGCGAAGGCAATATGCTACTAAGCTAGCAACCGTACTCATATTTGGCATTTTTTGCCCACAGGGTGTTTCCTGGGGAACCGACAATAGCCTTAGGGTCCCGCGCGACGCCACTCCCTCCCGGTATCCGCCGACGTTCCCCCATATAAAACCTGCCAAAATAAACCTGTCCCTTTTGGCAGGTTTCGGGGTGGCAAGGGCTTGCACTTTAGCGTGCGACAGCGGATAATGCCGAGCATTCGACAATACGTTTATTGCTCTTTCTATAGATTGAGGAGGCCCCGCATGGCCATGGATTTCAAACGCAGGCTGCCGATCCCCATGGAGATCCGCGAGGAAATGCCGCTTTCCGCCGAGCTTACCGCCAAAAAACAGGCATTTGACGCCGAGGTCGCCAAGGTCTTTACCGGCGAGGACGCACGCAAGGTACTCATCATCGGCCCGTGCTCTGCCGACCGCGAGGATTCGGTGCTTGAGTACATGAACCGACTGGCCAAGGTCGCCGAAGAGGTCAAGGACAAGCTCATCATCATTCCGCGCGTCTACACCAACAAGCCGCGCACCAAGGGCACCGGTTACAAGGGTCTTCTGCACAACCCCAACCCCGAGGCTCCCGACGACCTGCTCGAGGGCGTCAAGGCCATCCGCCATATGCACCTACGCGTTATTGAGGAGACCGGTTTCTTTACCGCCGACGAGATGCTCTACCCGTCCAACTACCAGTACCTCGTTGACCTGCTGAGCTATGTTGCCGTGGGCGCGCGCTCGGTCGAAAACCAGGAGCATCGCCTGGTGTCGAGCGGCATTTCGGTGCCCGTCGGCATGAAAAATCCCACCGCTGGTTCCACCACCGTCATGCTCAACTCCATCTACGCTGCCCAGGCACATCAGAGCTTTATCTTCCGCAACTGGGAGGTTGAGTGCGACGGTAATCCGCTCGCACACGCCGTCATGCGTGGCTACATCGGTCTCGACGGTCGTACCTATCCCAACTACCATTACGAGCACCTGGAGCGCCTGGCCGAGCGCTATACCGAGCATGCCGGCTACGCCAACCCGGCGGCGGTCATCGACTGCAACCACGACAACTCGGGCAAACGTCCGCTGGAGCAGTACCGCATTTGCAAAGAGGTGCTCGACAGCTGCCGCCGCAACGAGTCCATCTCCAAGCTGGTCAAGGGCTTTATGATCGAGTCCTACCTGGAGGATGGCAACCAGCCGGTCGACGGCGGCGTCTTTGGCAAGTCGATCACCGATCCGTGCCTGGGCTGGGAAAAGACCGACTACCTCATCCACGAGATCGCGGAGCGTATTTAGTTACGCGGTTTTACCAAACCGCGTAACGGCTCGACGCTGCAAACGCCCCTAAGCGGTAGTGTCGAGAAAGTTGGTGTAGAGCCCGATCCGAACCGAGTCGGCCCGGC
>URDE01000056.1:0-11604 GCA_900546525.1 uncultured Collinsella sp. | reverse complement strand
GGTCGGATACAGATAAACATATAAACAAACTCATCACAGATGAGCACATATCACAGAGCAAATGACAGTAAATATCCTACGTTGAACCGCAACAACTGTCAAATAAACGCACCCGGCACGGCGCCAATCGAGCGGTGAACGGCAGGGGCGTAACGGGTGCTATGCTTACACGGCGCACTCCTCACTTAAGGCATCGAGGCGTGCCTTAACGGCATCGGCGGCGATGCGATACGAGAAGCCTTTACCCATCAAAAATCTGACGAGCTTTTCGAATGCACGTACTTCGGGAACGCGACGTTTAGCGAGCAAGGCCGAAGCGCGGGCCAAGTCATCATCAACGGCAAAATAAGCCTCGGGATACCCGGGGATATCGTCAAGCACGACATGACGGCGTTTGAGTTCAACCTCGATCTTACGCTGTCCCCAGCCGCGACGCTTACGCTCTTCAATAAAGTACGAACAAAAGCGGTTCTCATCCAAAAAACGATACTCGGTCGCTCGAGCAACGGCAAAATCGATCGCAGGCTGTCGAAAGCCATAGCGCGCCAACTTATCGCGCACCTCGCCCGTGGCATGATCGCGGCGCGAAAGCATCTCGGTCACCATGGTGAGCGCACATTTACGTTCGATAAGCTGCACCGCCTCGCGAAAGTCATCCCAATCACAGGGAAGATCGGGGCGGTTCTTAACGTACAGGCGCGCCACGCGCACGGGAATCCAAATGGAACGTTCAAAACCGCCCTCGAGATCGCAATCGATACGCGCGCAGGGCTTTTTAGACGCATAACCGCTCGAGAACGAGGAGGCCGCCTTCTTATCGGGAAAGACGACCGTGGCCTCGGTCACCGTATACGACATGTCGGCATCCGCTACTCGTCGTCATCGTCGAGCATCGCGGAACCATCGATGGCGTACAGCTCATCAAACTCCTCGGGGGCAGCCTGGTCGGTCAACTCAACCTCGGAGGGGGCATCGTCGTCATACTCAAGACCGCAGGCAAGGCGAACCTTGTGCTCGATCTCGTCGGCGCAATCGGGATGCTCGCGCAGGAACGTCTTGGCGGCCTCGCGACCGTTGCCGAGCTTATCCTCGCCATAGGCAAACCAGGACCCCATCTTTTTACAGATGCCGCACTCGACGGCCATATCCAGAATCGAGCCCTCTTTGGAGATGCCGGTGCCATACATGATGTCAAACTCGGCCGAGCGGAACGGAGCGGCCACCTTGTTCTTAACGACCTTGGCACGAACGCGATTGCCGATAACCTCGTCCTTGAGCTTGATGGTATCGATTTTGCGAATATCGATTCGCACGGAAGAGAAGAACTTGAGCGCGCGGCCGCCCGTGGTGGTCTCGGGGTTGCCGAACATGACGCCGATCTTCTCGCGCAGCTGGTTAATGAAGATGCAGGTCGTGTTGGACTTGGAAAGCGAGCCGGCGAGCTTGCGGAGTGCCTGGCTCATCAAACGAGCCTGCAGACCCACCGTCGTGTCACCGATCTCGCCCTCGATCTCGGCACGCGGAGTCAAGGCGGCAACAGAGTCGACGACGATGGCGTCGATGGCACCGGAGCGCACAAGCATATCGACGATCTCGAGCGCCTGCTCGCCCGTATCGGGCTGAGAAATTAGGACCTCATCGATATCGACACCGATGCGCGCGGCATAGGTGGGATCAAGCGCGTGCTCGGCATCGATAAATGCCACAACGCCGCCCATGGCCTGTGCCTCTGCAAGAATCTCAAGCGAAAGCGTCGTCTTACCGGAGGACTCGGGGCCATAAATCTCGACGATACGGCCGCGCGGAACGCCACCGATACCCAAGGCGGCATCGAGCGCCAGAGAGCCCGTCGGAATAGCCTCGACCTCGAGCTCGGGACCGCCGTCGCCATACCTCATAATAGAGCCCTGGCCGAACTTCTTCTCAATCTCGGCCTTGGTGGTGGCGATCATCTCGTCGCGCTCTTTACCCGTCGTGCGTGCATGAACGGTACGTACGGGACCTGAATTCTTGGCCATGAATAGCCCTCCTCTTAACAACCTGAAACGATAATAAACGAACGGCTGTTCGTGGTCAACCGTTCAGATTCATCATATGCACCCGACCATTCCAAAACCCAACCAAACGCCAACCAATCACCGACCAAACGCTTGACCACGTCAATCACAAATACGAGTGCGCGAACAAATTTATGCCATGTACCAGCGCAAACACTAATACCGTCAAAGGTCCCTATCTCCACAATTAAGGGGCCCTAAGGCCCCTTAAACCACGTCTATTCCATAGAATTGAGCACGCGGACAATGCGCTCCAAGGCCTCCGCGACCGCATGGGCACGAACGCACGACCGATCGCCCTCGTAATGACAGCGCGCAGACTCGACAACCGGCGCTCCCCCATCGGCCGCGCGATACGCCCAGCCAATATAGAACGTACCGGCGAGGTCTTGCTCGGTGCCGCCACCGGGCCCAGCATAGCCCGTTGCGCTTACGGCTATATCGCTCTGATAAAGGTCCAGCGAGCCCGCGGCCATCTCACGCGCCGTCTGGTGCGACACTGCGCTAAACCGATCGAGCGTTTCCTGCTCGACGCCAAGCACGCGATGTTTGATCTCATCGCAGTAGGTCACCGCACCTCCACGAAGCACCGCCGAGGCACCCGGGATATCGGCAATCGTCGAGGCGATCATGCCCGCCGTCAGCGACTCCGCCGTCGACACCGTCACACCATGGGCACTCGCGTGCTCGACAATATCGCGCGCCAACTCCTCGTTGTTTGCGGCGATCTGCAAATAAGACTCCGTCATATCCACCAGGACCTAGACCGAAAAGACGATCTTACGGCAGTTCCAGAAGTACTGGGCACCCGAGACAATGGTCAAAATCACGGCGATGACGTACAGGAAGCGCGACACCGAATAGACACCGAGCAGCAGCGACACCGGCCCCAGCTGAAGACCGGCCATCGCAAAGACGCACAGATAGCCGCAGATAGAGACCATCGTGGTCGCCGTCTTGTACTTGCCGAGCTTATCGGCGGCAACGACTACACCGGCAGCACTCGCGACCATGCGAAGGGCGCTCACCAGCAGCTCACGGAACAGAATGATGAACACGGACCACACGGTCACCGCGCCAAAATCAAGGAACAGCAGCAGGGCCGAAAACACGAGCAGCTTATCGGCGATGGGGTCCAAGAACTTGCCAAAATCGGTGATCTCGTTGCGCGAGCGCGCCAGATAGCCGTCGACCTTATCGGTGCACGACAGGATCACATATAGAATGAAGGCAGCGGCGGCGAGCGGGCCGTCGAAGGTGCTCCAGTCCGTACCGGCAACGCTCGCGTGAGACAGGGCCGAGACGATCATGAACACCGGGATAAAGGCGATGCGAACGCACGTCACGATGTTGGCGGGCGTCCAAACACTCGTCAGTTCCTTATTGCTCTCGTTTGCCACGACGCTCTCCTACTCCACAACATGACCGATAAGCTCATAGCAGAAGCTATCGGTAAACTCGACGGTCAGAATATCGCCCACGGACGCCTCGCTGGCGTCCAGATGCACCGCGCCATCGGAATCGGGCGCCTGGAACCAGGCGTGACCGATCAGCTCGGCGCCGTCCTCAGTCTCTTCGATGCCATCGACGATCACCTGAGCGCGCTCGCCCACATGGGCCGCCGTGGCGGCAAAACCGAGCGACTCGGCCAGATCCATGGCCTCCTGGGCACGCTCGAGCTTGACCTCCTCATCGACCTGGCCCTCCATCTTGGCGGCCAGGCTGCCCTCCTCACGCGAGTAGGCGAAAACGCTCGTGTAGTCAAAGCCGACGGTGTCCATAAAGTCGATAAGGTCGCGAAACTCGTCGTCGGTCTCGGTCGGGAAGCCAACCATGGCCGTGGAGCGAATCACAATACCGGGGATGCGCTCGCGAAGGTCGCGGAACAGATCCTCGAGCTCCTGGCGCGAACCGGAGCGACGCATGGCCTTGAGGATGCGCGCATCGCAGTGCTGTACGGGGATATCGATATAGGGCAGCACCTCGGGCGTATCGCGAATCGTCTCGATAAGCTCGTCGGTCATGCCCTCGGGCTGCAGATAGAGCACGCGGACCCAGACGTTATGCGGGCGCACAGCCTCGGCGACGGCACGCAGCAGCTGCGCCAGATTGCGCGGCGAGCCCTCGGCGAAGTCCTCGTCGGCAAAGTCGGTGCCCCAAATGCCCGTGTCCTGGCCGATCAGCACGATCTCGCGCACACCGCCGGCAACCAGGTCGCGCACCTCGGAGATAATGCTCTCAGCATTGCGCGAATGATAGCGACCGCGAATGTAGGGGATCATGCAGAAGCTGCAAAAACGATTGCAGCCATCGGAAATCTTGACGTAGGCAACGGCACCCTCGACAGTACGCTTGACCTGCGGGATATAGGCCGCAATCTCGCGCTCCACGCCAAGAACGTCATCGATGACTGAGACGATACCGTCTTCCTCATCGGCCTTCACAAAGGCCGCGACCTCGGGAAGCTCGTCGGGCAGGTCATCGCCGTAACGAGACGGCACGCAACCGCACATGACGATGGGGCAGGCGCGAACGCCGTCCTGCACCTCGTTAGCGAGCTCGAGCGTGGTCTCGATGCTCTCGGACGTCGCCGAGGCGAGAAACGAGCAGGTGTTGACGATAGCGATATCGGCATCCTGCGGTTCGAATGCCTCTTCGTAGCCCGCAGCGGTCAAAAGAGAACGCATGCGGTCGGTATCGACCTCGTTCTTGGCACAGCCAAGCGTGATGTAGAGTACGGAGCCCAACGGAGTATCCATGTTGGAGAGCGGTCCTTTCGAGTAAGTTAGCGGTAGTTGGTAAACTGCAGCGGCTGACCGTAGTCCTGGTCGCGTAGGAACTGGATCACGGTCTGCAGCGCGTCCTTAGAGGCCGAGGAAACGCGCAGTTTATCGGCCTCGATGGTCACCTTGACCTTGAGTTTTTGATCCTTGATGTCCTTATTAATCTTCTTGGCGGTCGCCTGGTCAATGCCCTCGACGATATGGCCGAGCACGCGCACGGTACCGCCCGAAGCCGCCTGCGGCGCGTCCCAAGAGACAGCCTTAAGATCGATGCCGCGCTTGATGAGCTTAGAGCTCAGCACGTCAATGATCTGCTTGGAGACAAAATCGGCCGGGGCATTGATCGTAAAGAGCTTGTCGCCCTTCGAAAGCTCGATGGTGGCGCCGGAGTCCTTGAGGTCATAGCGCTGAGAGATCTCGCGGGTGGTCTGTTGGAAGGCGTTATCGACCTCCTGCATATTGACCTCGGACACAACGTCGAAGCTGGAATCTTTAGCCATGGTTCTTCCTTTCGGTACGGGGAGCCTTAGTAGCTGTCGAACGAATAGTCATCTGAATCGTTTGCAGTCTGGCCGTCGGATGCCGTGTCGGTACCGTCGGTAGATTGGGCGTCGGTGCCGTCGGTAGATTGGGCGTCGGTGCCGTCGGCAGCATCAGTGCCGTCGGTACTCTCGCCATCCTCGGACTCTGCGGTCTCCTTCTTGGGAACGGTAATGGTCACGCGCGCCACACCCGATGTCTTGGTGTCGTAGCGAACCTTTTCACCGTTCTTGGTAACCGTAACATCGGAGGGCTTGGACGTGGTGATCTCGATCGAGGACTCGGGCGTGTACTCCTGCTCAAAGGGACCGGTTGCCTGGGCGCCAAAGACCGATTTACCGTCGACCTTGACCTCGATCCAGGCGGTCTTGCCCTTGGCAACGGAGACCTTGACCTTGATGACCTCGTCCTCTTTCTTTTTCGCGTTCGCCTTGGCGGCATCGGAATCGGCAGAATCCGTCGCCTTGTCGGTGCCTTCATCCTCGTCAACAGATTCGGTCTTCTTGGAAGACTTCTTGGTCGTCGTCTTGGTGGCCGCGGGCGTCTCGGGCGTCGACTCGGGTGCAGAAGAGCCACAGCCACGCAGGAGGACCACGATGAGCAGAATCAACAAAAGCGCCACGGCACCGATGCCGGCGTAGATGATGCGCGGATCGAGTCCATTGTTCTGGGGAGCACGTCCACCGCCGCGTCCGCGATTGGAGCCGCCGCGGCC
The DNA here is from genome assembly GCA_900546525.1 of uncultured Collinsella sp. Classification (GTDB taxonomy): domain Bacteria; phylum Actinomycetota; class Coriobacteriia; order Coriobacteriales; family Coriobacteriaceae; genus Collinsella. Next base: position 5,509 of record URDE01000056.1, on the reverse strand, counting down.
ATTCCCCTGCGGCATACGGCCGCGACTGCTATCGGGACGACCACGATATCCGCCTTGGCTCTGCGAGCCGCGCTGGCCCGAGCGCGGCGCAAGCTCGCCACGGTTCTGATAGCCACGCTGGCCAGAGCGAGGCGCCGAAGAGCGCTGCCCGTAAGGCTGCGATTGAGAACGGAGGCGCGGCGTCACCTGCGTGGTATCGGCGTCGGCATATCCACCGTGGGAACGCCCGGCTGAAACTCCGCGATAACCACGACCGGAGTAGCCACCGTCGCCGTAACCGGCGCGGGGATCGCGACTCAACCCGCGAGCGGCGGGAAGCGCACGGTCATCCGGCATGGGCGTGCTGCGAAAGCGATCTCGCTGAGAACGAATCTCCTCGCTGGAGCCCGTCTCGGTGATATAGCCCGCCTGCGGAGGGCGCTGGCCGTACCGCGTCGAGCGACCACCCTGAACCATCAGAAAGCGTCCGTTATCGACCGACGAACGCGAGTTAACGTAGCCGGCAGCATCCTGAAAACGACCACCCTGCTGCGAGGTCTCGCGTTCATATGCCATGAGGTCATCAAAATAAGCGTTGACGACCTCGCGCGGGTTAAGCCCCAAAAAGCGAGCATAGCTCGAAATCATGCCCTGCGCATAGCCGCGCGGAGGCATCGATGCAAAGTTACCGGTCTCGAAAAACTCGATGATCTGCGGCCTGATTTTGATGGTGTTGGCGACCTGCTGGATGGAAAGGCCCATCCGGCGACGCTGCTCGAGCAGCATGTCACCAAAGCGTGCAGCCATCAGAATCCTCCAAACTCACGATCTTCACGTGCCATCTCGGCGTCGACAGACTTCAGCGCGGCGAGCCCCTCCTCATCCAGCAGGACCTCGCGTGGCTTGGAACCGTCGGGCGGGCCGACGACACCCTTTTCTTCCAGCATGTCCATAATACGCCCGGCGCGCGCATAGCCAACCTTGAGGCGGCGTTGCAGGCCAGATGTGGAGCCCAGCTGCGATTCCACCACAATATGGGCGGCCTCCCAGATAAGCGGGTCGTCATCCTGCGGCTCGGCAACGCCCGTGCGGACAATGCCGCCGCCACCCGCTATGGACATGGAGGCAGGCGCCACGGCAGAGAGAATCTCCTCGTGGTAATCGGGCTCGCTTTGCGACTTAACGAACTCGACGATCTCGTTGATCTCGTCGTCCGAGACAAAACAGCCCTGGATACGGCGGGGTTTGCCCCAGTCGACCTTGGAGAACAGCATGTCGCCTAAACCGGTGAGCTTTTCGGCGCCCATCTGATCGATGATGACGCGGGAATCGATACCCGTAGCCACGTTAAAGGCGATACGGTTGGTGATGTTGGCCTTGATAAGGCCCGTCACCACATTGGAGCTGGGGCGCTGCGTAGCCACGATAAGGTGAATACCGGCGGCACGACCCAGCTGGGCGATACGGACGATCGAGGCCTCGACATCCTTGCCGGCGACCATCATCAGGTCCGAAAGCTCGTCGATGATGATGACCAGATAGGGCATCTTTTGCGGCGGGTTATCGTAATGCTCAAACTCGCCGGCGGCCTGCTTTTCGTTATAGGTCGAGATCTTGCGAACATTGAGGCGCTCGAAGACCTTCAGGCGACGCTCCATCTCGGACACGGCCCACTGCAGCGCACTGGCAGCCTGCTTGGGCTCGGTCACCACGGGCACATAGAGATGCGGCAGGCCGTTATAGCCCGCAAGCTCGACGCGCTTGGGGTCGACCATGATAAGGCGAACGTCCTCGGGAAGGGCGCGCATGAGCAAGGTCGTGATGATGGAGTTGATCATGACCGACTTACCCGAACCGGTGGTGCCGGCGATCAGCAGATGGGGCATCTTGGCGAGGTCGGCGACAACCGGCGTGCCCTCGGCATCGCGACCGATGGCAAGCTCGAGCGGACCGCCCTTCACATAGGGAAGCACGTCGCCCAGGTTGACGTTCTGACGCTTGCGATTGGGGATCTCGATACCCACAAGCGAGGTGCCGGGAATCGGCGCAAAAATGCGCACCGACTGGGCGGCAAGCGAAAGCGCGATATCGTCCTCGAGGCTCGAGATCTTACTCACGCGCTCGCCCTCACCGGGCTGCAGCTTAAAGGTCGTGACCGTGGGGCCGGCAATCCAGCCGACGACGCGGGCGCTACGGCCAAACTCAAGCAAGGTGGACTGCAGCGACTCGGCAGTCTGTTCCAGCTCCTTGTCAGAAGACGCGGAGGACGCCGACTGCGGGTTGGCATGCAGGATTTCGAGTGGCGGGAGCTTGAGGCCGTCCTCTTGGTCGCCCTCGGCATCGGCATTGGTACCGTCCGCTCCCCCATCGCCGGCTGCAACAGGAGCAGCGGAAGCCGTGGGGGCGGAGGCATCGGAAACCTTGGGATGCTTTAGGAAGTCAGGGATCTGCGGAGCTGCCGAAACGGGATTCACGGCAAATGGCGGCTCTGACTCGTCAGCCTTGTCCGGGTCGTCTTCCATCGAAAACTGTCCGGTGACCTGTCCTGCCTTGGCACGGCGACGCGGCAGCAAGGTTGTCTTGGCGGTCTCGAGCGGAGTCTCGTCGTCCTCGTCATCGCCCTCGGTGAGCTCGATTTCGCTATCGGACCAAGACGGGTCGGGCTCGCTCGTGTTGAGCTTGGGCGCGGCCTTGCCCTTCTTGGCATGGCGACGCGGCAGCAGCGTGGTCTTGGCGCGCTCGGCCTCCACGGCCTCGGACACGTCGACAAACGGGTCATCGTCCTCGTCGTCATCCAAAACCGGGTCGGCATCGCCACCCATGAACGTGGTCACCGCGGCGTCAGCCCCCTTCTGGCGCAGAATGCTCAGGTGCGGACGGGCAACGCCGGGAACCGACAGGGCCTCTTCATCGCCCCACGGGCTCGCGTTGACATCGGCACGACGGCGCTCGGCAAAATCGGCAGCGCGATCACGTGCGGAGCGCAAAACGCCACCCACCGAAAAGCCGATGATGACCAGGCCAACGACGACAAGGCCCAGCAAGACAACCATAGCGATAGGTTTACCCAGGGCGTTTTGCAAGGCACTTGCGATAAAGGCGCCAATGTAGCCGCCCGAGGCGGAAAGGTTCTGCGGCGCAAACATGAGGTCGCACGAATCGCTCGTGCCCGGCACCATCAGCGACAGGATAGAAACAATGGCCACAAAGACCACGGCACCACCCGCGACCGAGCGAATGTTGAGCGGCGAGTCCTCACCCAAAAAGAGCGTGGCGGCAAACAGCAAGATGACGATCGGCAGCACGTAGGCGCCCAGGCCAAAGCCGAGGTGATAGAAACCGGCAACCGCAGCTGTCACGGGTGCCGTTGCCGGAGAAATCACGGCAATGAAGGACGCAATCGCCAAAACGGCAATGACCACGCCGGCGATATCGCGATTGGCCGAAGGCTCGACCAGGGGTTCGAACTCATCGAACTCGGACTCGTGGCCCTTATTGGCACGCAGATGGGAACCGGCACCCTTAGCAGATGCCGGTTGGTTGTTGGCTTTGTTGCCTTTGGCGTTTTGTGCAGATCCGCGCGCCAAACTAAACCTCCATGACGACTGGGATGATCATCGGACGGGTGCGCGTGCGGCTCCAGATAAAGTTGGAGAGCGAATCGCGCACGGCCTTGCGAATGGCATCGGAGCCGCTACTGGTAAAGCTAAACTTGCCCTTCTCAATCGTCTTCATGATGGCTGCGGAGGCATCCTCGGAGAACTGGTCGTCGATGGCAAACGAAACGCCGCGGCCCGAGAACTCGATAGCCTCGATCTTCTTGTGCTTGAGCGAGACGATGGCAACAGCCGTGACCATACCGTCGTTGGCGAGCTTTTGGCGATCGCGCAGGACGATGGGGTCGGTGTCGCCGATGCGCAGACCGTCGACATAAACGACGCCGGACTCGACGGGCGCACCGCGTCTGACGATACCGCCGCGCATCTCGAGCGTGTCACCGTTATCGAGGATAAAGATGTGATCGTCCTTAAGGCCCATCTTGCGGGCGAGCTGGGCATGGGCGCGCAGGTGAACGGCCTCGCCGTGAACCGGCATAAAGTAGGTGGGCTTGGCCATGGCCATCAGGAGCTTGAGCTCCTCCTGGCTGCCGTGACCCGAGACATGAACGAGGGCACGGGACTTATCCCAGACGTCGCAGCCAAGCTTGGCCAGGCTGTTGACGACCTGCTGGACGGCCTTCTCGTTGCCGGGAACGGGAGTTGCCGAGAGGATGACGGTATCGCCCTCGTGGATGGAAAGCGTCTTGTGCTCGCCGTTGGCCATGCGGGACAGGGCCGACAGCGGCTCGCCCTGCGAACCGGTGCACATGACGACGATCTTATCGTCGGGCAGGTTATCGATATCGAAGGCATCGATGATATCGGCATCGTCGATGTTGAGATAGCCAAGCTCACGCGCCACGCGGGTGTTGGTAAGCATGGAACGTCCGGTCACGACGACCTTGCGGCCACACTTGCGGGCGGCGTCGCAGATCTGCTGCAGGCGATGGATGTGGCTCGAGAACGACGCGACGAACACGCGGCCCGGGGCGTTCTTGATGGCGTGCAGCAGGTTGGGACCGACCTCGGCCTCGGACTTGGTAAAGCCGGGAACCGTGGCGTTGGTGGAGTCGGAAAGCAGCAGGTCGATACCCTGCTTGGCAAAGCGGCTGATGGCGGCATAGTCGGGCGTGACGCCATCGATGGGCGTCTGATCGAGCTTAAAGTCGCCCGTGTGCATAACGGTGCCCTGGTTGGTGCGAATGAACACGCCCAGTGCACCCGGAATGGAGTGCGTCATAGAGAAGAAATCGAGCGAGATGCCACCGAGATTGACGTGGCTGCCGCCCTTGACCTCGCGGAACTTGGGAGCGCGGATGCGGAACTCGGAGAGCTTACCCTCGATAAAACCGAGCGTCAGCTTGCTCGAGAAGATGGGCACCTTGTTGTTGAGGTCCTGCAGCAGGTACGGAAGCGAACCGGTGTGGTCCTCGTGGCCGTGGGTGACGATGATGCCGCGGAGCTTCTCCTCGTTCTCCAGAACATAGGTGTAGTCGGGAAGCACCAGGTCGATACCGGGCTGGGAGTCGTCGGGGAACATGAGACCGGCGTCGACGAGCACCATGTCGTCGCCGCACTCGAAGACCGTCATGTTCTTGCCGATGCCGTCAAGGCCGCCGAGCGGAATGATCTTCAAGGGAGATGATTTTTTAGCTGCCATAGGTGAGTGTGGTTTCCTTTCTTCGAAACGGGTCTGGAACAACCGACGGGGCGCTTCTGGCAAACCGACCGCCGGGAACGTACAAACATGCATCACAGAGTCGATGCAGTAACTACAGCATCATACCCATTTGCCCACCAACAGACCACCCATGCATCAAAGCCCCATCTGAACTGGTCCATCCCGCCGGTTTCCCGTGGGGCGGGCACTGATGAAGTTTCCTGCTCTACAGTCCTGCTCACGACGGAGGCCACATTAAGTGGCCTCCTGT
>URDE01000055.1:0-11733 GCA_900546525.1 uncultured Collinsella sp. | reverse complement strand
TCCTGTTAACGGACGTTTAGCCCAGAGGGGTTCGAGAAAAACGTATTACCGTACCTGCGGCATAAAGAAGGTCTTAAGAAAACGAACAGGTGCGTATTAACCGATGCTTTTTCGGTTGTACTTTAGCGATTGGCTCGTACAATAGTCACCAATGTTTGGCGGGAACTGTTCTGTGAGGCGTTAAAAAGGAAAGTGAGGACGCCAGTGTTTCAGATAGCCGATCTGCTCGCTATCGTTGCAGGCGCCATCGCGGGCGCAATTGCCTTCCTTCCCTTTGTCTTTACGCTCAAGCCGGTTCTTGACGATAAGCAGAATGCGGACATGCTCAAGGGTATGGTGAGTCTGGCGGTCTCGGCAATCGCCCTGCTCGTCTTTACCTTGGCTGTGTTTGTGTTGTTCGGAGAGGCATTTCGCATGTTCCTCCTGGGCGAGGCGATCGGCTTCGTGGTCTTTATGGCCGCCTGCACGGTTCGCGTCGCCAAGGCGCTGCGAGATCCTCATGAGGTCGAAAGGTAAGTCGTGGAAATTTTTGAAAAGCTGCCTGATGAGATTAATCATCTGGTCAGCGAGTTCAGCTCCACCCCTGTCGTGGGCGATCTGAGCTGCGGCATCACGCAGTACTCGTTTTGGCTGATCGTCTCCACGATCGTGCTCCTGATCGTCCTGGCCGTGTTCAAGAAGAAGCAGACCCTGGTTCCCAAGGGCTTCTTCGTCAACGGTTTCGAGTACATCATCGAGTACGTCGAGAACGATATCGGCAAGGGCGTCGTGGGCGAGAACTGGAAGAAGCACTTCCCGTTCCTGTGCTCGCTTTTCCTGTTCATCCTGATCAATAACATGATCGGCTTGATCCCGGGAATGAAGCCCGGCACCGGCGCAATCGGCTCCACCGCTGCGCTCGCCATCTTCGCCTTCGTGTATTTCATCTACTACGGATGCAAGGCTCACGGCGTGATCGGATACATCAAGAGCCTCGCCCCGCAGGGCGTGAGCTTCCCGATGAACGTGCTTGTGTGGGTCGTCGAGCTTTTCTCGACCTTCCTGCGCCTCATCACGCTCGCCGTCCGTCTGTTCTGCAACATGTTCGCAGGACACGTGGTCATGGGCTCGTTCGCCATCATGGCGAGCATGTTCATGCAGCCGCTGCTTCAGCAGGTTTCCGCGGCCCACGCCGTCGGCGCCCTGCCTTCGCTGGCCTGGCTTGCCATCCTCATCCTGATTTATACGATCGAGCTTGTGGTCGGCGCCATCCAGGCTTACGTCTTCACGGTCCTTACCGCCGTGTATGTCTCCGAGGCAGAGGAGGTTGCGGAGGAGGAGTAGTCTTCCGTTCGCGCCTTAAAGGTAAGGCAATTCGTTAAACCGCCGGTGCCCGTACCCATGGAGCCCGGCAGTTATAAAAAGGTTATCCTGCGTGAAATAAGACACGCACGACAAAGGAGGAATCGTGGGAGTTATCGGTTACGGTCTCGGTGTTATCGGCGCTGGTCTTGCTATCGGCCTGTCTGCTCTGGGTGCTACGGGTGCTATGGCCCGTCAGCCTGAGGTCCAGGGCCGCGTGTTCACCGTCTTCATCATGGGCTCCGCCTTCGGCGAGGCTCTGGCTCTGATCGGCTTCGTTGTCGCGCTGATCGTTAAATAGCACGGAGCGTCAAGTATGAATCTTTCATCCCAGAAGAGCGCGATCGCACTCTCCGCGTCCGCGGCCGCGCTGCTCATGCCGGTTTCCGCGTTCGCCGAGGACGGCGCTGCCGGTGCGGACATCCTCATCCCTAAGATGGCGGAGTTCATCCCGGCGCTTATCGCCTTCCTGATTATCTGGATCGTGCTGGCCAAGGTCGCCCTGCCGGGCATCATGAAAACCATGGAGGAGCGCGGCAAGAAGATCGAGGAGAGCCTCGACGAGGCCGAGAAGACCAAGCAGGAGGCTATCGCCAAGCGCGCTGAGTCCGACTCGATCGTCACCGACGCCCGTCGTCAGGCTGCCGACATCGTTCTCGAGGCCCGTAAGGACGCCGAGTCCGAGCGCGCCCGTATCATCGAGGCTGCTCACAAGGAGGCCGAGGAGATTATCGCCAAGGCCCACACGACCGTCGAGGACGAGCGCAAGTCCATCTACGCCGGTGCCGCGAGCTCCATCGCCGACCTGTCCGTTGCCGTCGCCACCAAGATCGTGGGCGAGTCGCTTACGGACGAGGCCGAGCAGAAGAAGCTCATCGAGCGCTACATCCAGGAAGCAGGTAGCCTGAATGCCGACTAGCCGCTATCAGGACAAGGTGCTCGAGACCTACGCGCGCTCCCTTCTGGAAGCCGCTAAGGCCGAGAACCATGTGTTCGAGGACCTCGAGATGATCGAGCGTCTGGCTTCTGCCAGCCCCGAGATCATCGCCGTGCTCGACACCATGTCCAAGCGCGACCAGCTCGACCTTCTTCCCAAGGTGGCAGCTGCCTTTAAGTATGTTGCCGAGGAAGACGAGGATGTAGTGGGCGTGACCGTCACCACGGCGATCCCGCTCGACGACGAGCTGCGTCAAACCATCACTAAGAAATGCGAGCAGGACTTCGGTCGCAAGGTATTCCTTATCGAGCAGGTCGACCCGTCTATCGTGGGCGGCCTGGTGCTCGAGGCCCGCGGCGAGCGTCGTGACATTTCCGTCAAGACGCAGCTGCGCGTCGCGCAGGAGACCCTCGCAAACTCTGCTAATTCGTACGGAGGTGAAGCCTAATGTCCGAAACCCTCAATGCCCAGGATATCGCCAAGAAACTGCAGGAGCAGCTCACGAGCCTCTCCGCGACGGTCGATACGCATGAGGTTTCAACGGTCGACGAGGTAGGCGACGGCATCGCGCGCGTCTCCGGCCTCAAGAGCGCCATGGCAGGCGAGCTTCTGGAGTTCAAGAGCTCCGATACCGGTGAGACCGTCTTCGGCCTTGCCCAGAACCTTGACCGTGACGAGGTCGGCGCCGTTCTGTTTGGTGCCGTCGACTCCATCAAGGAAGGCGACGAGTGCCGCACCACTGGCCGCATTATGGATATCCCCGTGAGCCGTGCCATGCTCGGCCGCGTCGTCAATCCGCTCGGCCAGCCTATCGACGGTTTGGGTGACATTGTCGCCACGCACCGTCGTCCTATCGAGTTTAAGGCCCCCGGCGTCATCGACCGTACCCCGGTGTGCGAGCCGGTTCAGACCGGTCTGTTGGCCATCGACTCCATGGTGCCTATCGGCCGTGGTCAGCGTGAGCTCATCATCGGCGACCGTAAGACCGGTAAGACCGCCATTGCCATCGACGCTATCCTCAATCAGCGCGGCAAGGGCATGGTCTGCATCTATGTCGCCATCGGCCAGAAGGCCTCCACGGTTGCCAACATCCGCGAGACCCTCGCTCAGCACGGTGCGCTCGAATACACCATCATCGTTTCGGCAACCGCTGCCGATTCCGCCCCCATGCAGTACATCGCGCCTATGGCCGGTGCCGCTATCGGCGAGTTCTTCATGTACAACGGCGAGGACGGCAAGCCCGCCAGCGAGACCAATCCCGGCGGCCACGTGCTCGTCATCTACGACGACCTGTCCAAGCAGGCTGTGGCATACCGTCAGATGTCGTTGACGCTGCATCGTCCGCCCGGACGCGAGGCCTATCCTGGCGACATCTTCTACCTGCACTCTCGTCTGCTCGAGCGTGCAGTCAAGATGTCCAAGAAGAACGGTTACGGCTCCATGACGGCCCTGCCGATCATCGAGACCCAGGACGGCGACGTCTCGGCCTACATTCCGACCAACGTCATTTCCATTACCGATGGTCAGATCTACCTGCAGTCCGAGCTCTTCTTCCAGGGCCAGCGCCCGGCAGTCGACGTGGGCATCTCCGTGTCCCGCGTCGGTGGTGACGCACAGACCAAGGCTATGAAGCAGGTCGCCGGCAACCTCCGTCTGGACCTTGCTTCGTACCAGGAGCTCGCCGGCTTTACGCAGTTCGGCTCCGACCTCGACGAGGCCACGCAAAAGCAGCTTACCCACGGCGCTCGCATGACCGAGCTCCTTAAGCAGCCGCGCTACAAGCCGTTCGAGGTTTCCGAGCAGATCGTTACGCTGTTCGCTGGCAACGAGGGCTTCCTGGATGACCTGGAGATCGCCGACGTGCTGCCTTTCCGTGCCGAGCTCATCGAGTACATGGACAATGGCTTTGGCTCGCTGCTCGACAAGGTTCGCGCCAAGAAGATCGATGATGACACCAAGGCTGAGCTCTTGCGCGTCATCGGCGACTTCAAGCAGCAGTTCATGGCCAAGCACCATTCGGATGTTTCTGGATCAGAGGAGAACTAAGCCCCATGGCCAACCTTCGCGACATTAAGAAGCGAATCTCCTCGGTTACCACGACCAAGCAGATCACGCGCACGATGGAGATGGTCTCTACGGCCAAGATCCGTCGTGCTCTCGATCGCTCCAAGCAGGCCGAGCCCTATAAGGAGGCGCTGACCGACGTTATGTTGACGGTCGCCGGCGACGCCTCCTGTTCGGGCACCGATCCCATGCTGCAGAAGCATGAGAGCGTCAAGCATGGCCTGATTGTCGTTATTGCCTCGGACCGCGGCCTTGCCGGCGGTTTCAATACGACGGTGGAGCGCACGGCCGAAAAGCTCGCCGCTTCTTGGGCGAACGACGGCATCGAGTGCGAGATCATCGCGTGCGGGCGTAAGCCGGCCACGTATTTCCGTGACCGTGCAAACGTCGTCATGCACTTTGAGGGCAACTCCTCTGAGCCCGATTTCAATCAGGCCCGCATGATCTCCTCTCATATCTGCGATGCGTATCGTGCCGGTGAGCTTGACCGTGTCGAGCTTGTCTACCACCACGCTAAGAACCGCGTGGATCAGGAGCTTCGCGTCGAGCATCTGTTGCCGCTCGACCCCGAGATGATCGCTATGGCCCACGGTCCGCGTAAGAACGAGACCGACGCCCCTAAGCGCATCTCGTCCACGTTCGAGTTCGTGCCCTCTCCCGAGCATGTTCTCGGCAAGCTTGTACCGTCGTATATCCTGACGGTCATCTACCAGGCCCTGATCGATTCGGCGGCCGCCGAGCAGGGTGCACGCCGCAAGGCCATGCACTCCGCGACGGAAAACGCCACCGCGATCATCTCGACCCTTACCCGCACGTATAGTCGCGTGCGTCAGGCTTCGATCACGACCGAGATTAACGAGATCGTCGGTGGAGCCTCAGCATTGGAGGAACAGTAATGGCTAATAACACCGTAAAGCTTGCGGTCGAGGAAGCCACCAAGAAGACGACTGCCGGTGATGGTCGCATCGTGCGTATCATCGGCCCTGTCGTTGACGTCAAGTTTGACGGTGCGGTGCCCCCGATCTACAACGCGCTCACGGTCGAGGCCGAGACCCCGATCGGTCATCTGAGCACGATCCTAGAGGTCGAGAGCCAGCTTCCGGGCAGCGTCGTCCGCACGGTCGCCATGTCCTCGACCGACGGCCTGCAGCGCGGCCTCATCGCCACCGATACCGGTGAGCCCATGAAGATGCCCGTTGGCCCCAAGACGCTCGGCCGTATTTGGAACGTTATGGGCAAGCCCGTCGATGGCAAGCCCATGCCCGAGGTGGAGGAGTTCTACCCCATCCACCATGCAGCGCCCCGTTTCGACGAGCTCACCACCAAGACCGAGATCTTCGAGACCGGCATCAAGGCCGTCGACCTGCTCGAGCCCTACATCCGTGGCGGCAAGACAGGTCTGTTCGGCGGCGCCGGCGTCGGCAAGACCGTTCTGATTCAGGAGCTCATCAACAACCTCGCCCAGGAGCACGGCGGCACCTCGGTGTTCACCGGTGTCGGCGAGCGCACCCGTGAGGGTACCGACCTTTATCTCGAGATGAGCGAGTCTGGCGTTATCGACAAGACCTGCTTGGTCTATGGTCAGATGAACGAGCCGCCCGGAGCGCGTCTGCGCATCGGTCTGGCCGGCCTTACCACCGCTGAGTACTTCCGCGATCGCGGTCAGGACGTTCTGCTGTTCATCGACAACATTTTCCGCTTCTCCCAGGCAGGTTCCGAGGTTTCCGCACTGCTGGGCCGTATGCCGTCCGCCGTTGGTTACCAGCCCACGCTGGCAACCGAGATGGGCGACCTCCAGGAGCGCATTACCTCGACCAAGACGGGCTCCATTACCTCCGTCCAGGCTGTCTACGTCCCCGCAGACGACCTGACCGACCCTGCGCCTGCCACGACGTTCACGCACCTCGACGCCACCACGGTTCTTTCGCGTAGCATTTCGTCGCTCGGCCTGTTCCCGGCTATCGACCCGCTCGCGTCTTCCTCCGACGCTCTCGATCCCTCGATCGTCGGCGAGGAGCACTACCGTGTCGCCGTCAAGGTTCAGGAGCTCCTGCAGGAGTACTCCGACCTTCAGGACATCATCGCCATTCTGGGTATGGACGAGCTGTCCGAGGAGCAGCGCCTTACGGTCAACCGTGCCCGCAAGATTCAGCAGTTCCTCTCGCAGTCCTTCCACGTCGCCGAGAAGTTCACCGGCAACCCCGGCGTCTACGTCCGCGTCGAGGATACCGTCCGCTCTTTCGCCGAGATTGTCGACGGCAAGGCCGATGACCTGCCCGAGCAGGCTTTCCGCTATGCTTCCACGATTGAGGACGTGCGCGAGCGCGCCCGCAAGATGGGGGAGAAGTAGGTTATGCGTATCCGCATCGTGTGCCCCGTGAGCTGCGCCTATGAGGGCGACGCTGCGTTTGTGTCGATTCCGTCCACGGATGGCGAGTTTGGCGTTCTGCCTGCTCACTCCAGCGAGATCTGCACGATCGACCGCGGTTACGTTCGCGTTTCCGATAAGGCCATGGGCACTGTCGACCACACGTTTGCCGTGGCCGGCGGCTATGCCCAGGTTGCGGACGATGTCGTGACCGTTCTCGCCGAGCGCGCTTGCGATTTGGCGACCGTCGATGCCGACAAGGTTAAAGCTGATATTCAAGGTTTTGAAGAGAAGCTGGGTAATTTGTCGGAGGATGATGCACGCCGCGCCTACCTCTATAATGAAATCGCATGGTGTAAGCTCAAGCTTGCCCAATAGTCAAACGATTTAGCGTTCGACCATTTGCGAACACATCATGCCCGGGATGGCCCAGCCACCCCGGGCATGCTTTTTGAAAGGGTAGACCTTGGATATTATCCGCGTTGAGGGTGGCCACGCCATCGGAGGCTCCGTGCCCGTCTCGGGTGCCAAGAACTCCGCGCTCAAACTCATGGCGGCAACGCTTCTGGCGCCGGGCAAGACGACGCTGCAGAACGTGCCCGATATTTCCGATGTCCACGTGATGGGCAAGGTGCTCAAGGGCATGGGCGCCACGATTGAAGTTCTCGATGAGCACACGCTCGAAATCGATACCTCTCAGGTTGATTCCTGGGAGGCTCCCTACGAGCTTGTCGCCAAGATGCGCGCCTCTACGGCCGTGATGGGCCCCCTGCTGGGTCGTTTCCATCGCGCCAAGATCGCCATGCCGGGCGGTTGCAACCTAGGCGCTCGCAAGATCGATATGCATATCTTGGGTCTCGAGGCTCTGGGCGTCGAGTTCGACACCGCCCACGGCTACATCAACGCTAATGCGCCCCAAGGTCTGCGCGGTACCACCGTCACGCTCGAGTTTGCCAGTGTCGGTGCGACCGAGAACCTCATTATGGCATCCGTGCGCGCGCAGGGTACCACGGTTATCGACAACGCGGCCCGCGAGCCCGAGATCGTCGACCTCGCCAACATGCTCAACGAGATGGGTGCCAAGATCATCGGCGCGGGCACGCCCGTCGTGACCATCGAGGGCGTGGAGGAGCTGCATCCCGTTACCCATTGCGTGGTGGGAGACCGTATCGAGGCCGGCACCTTTATCGTCGCCGGCGCCCTCATGGCCGATGAACGCGGCGTCGATGTTACGGGCTTCTGCCCCATCCACCTGGGCATGGTGCTCAAAAAGATGGAACTTATGGGCATCGAGTGCGAGCGTATCGAGAACGGTGTCCACGTCAATCGCGCCGAGCGCATCAAGCCGGTCGATATCCAGACGCTTCCGTTCCCGGGTTTCCCGACCGACATGCAGGCGCAGATCATGGTGCTTTCGGCCCTCGCCGACGGAAGCTCCGTAATTACCGAGAACATCTTCGAGAACCGCTTCATGTTCGCCTCCGAGCTCGTGCGTATGGGTGCCGATATTCGTATCGAGAGCCATCACGCCATGATTCACGGCGTCAAGGGCTTCTCGGGCGCACAGGTCACCTCACCCGACCTGCGTGGCGGCGCGGCTCTTGTGGTTGCCGGTCTTATCGCCGATGGCGTTACCGAGGTCTCGGCCATCCATCACATCAAACGTGGCTACGAGCGGTTTGTCGAAAAGCTGCAGGCGCTTGGCGCGCATGTCGAACATGCCACCGTTCCCGATCCCGTCATCTACTAATGCAGGTTGCCTATGTTTAACAAGAAGCCCCTAGCGGATAACACCCGAAGACCCTCGACTGGTGCGCAGGCCAAGATCTACAGTCGCGACAATGTCGCACGCTATTCCGAGCGCGCCCGTCAGCGCCGTCGCGGCCGCACGGTTCGCCGTGTCGCGCTCATCGCCGTGCTCGGTGTGTTGCTGAGCGCCACGACCGCTGCGGGTCTGTGGTTTGCCACTATCATGGGCAAGCTTGGTGACTCCAATGTCATTACCAACAACCTGCGCCAGATTCTGGTCGATACCAATGAGGCAAAAGATCCGTTCTACGTGTTGCTTCTTGGTACCGACGGTCGTCCGGGCGAGGATACGTATCGTGCCGACTCGATTATCCTGGCACGCATCGACCCCACGCAAAAGCAGGCGACGCTCATTTCCGTTCCGCGCGACACCAAGGTCGTGTACAAGGGCGAGACCATGAAGATCAACGCCTGCCACACCGTTGGCGGCGCCGAGGCCATGGTCCAGGCGGTCAACGAGCTGTGCGGCGTGCAGATTTCTCACTATGCCGAGGTCAGCTTTGACGGCATGCAGTCGCTTATTGATTCGGTTGGCGGTATCGACATCAACGCGACCGACGACGTCGACGATCCCGAGCATCTGGATATTAAGATTACCGCTGGTCAGCAGCATATGGACGGCGCTACCGCTCTTACCTATGCCCGCTGCCGCTACACCTATGCCGACGGCGATTACACGCGCATGCGCCATCAGCGTCAGGTGCTTGGCGCCCTTGCCAACCAGATTCTCAATAACTTCGATGCCACGAAGATCTTTGGCCTGGTTAATTCGCTGTCCGATATGCTCGTAACCGATATGAGCGTTCAGGATATCGTGTCCACGGTCAATGCCATGCGCGGCATGGATGTCGAGGGCATCTACTCGGCCAACCTGCCTTCGTACGCCGACGACAGCACTATGATCGACGGCGTGAGCTATGTCTTTGTCTACGAAGACGAGCTTAAGGAAATGATGGCCCGCGTCGACGCCGGTGAGGATCCCAAGGGCCCCAACACCATGGGCCTTTCAGACGGCTCCAGCTCCACGATCGGTGACCTCAACAACAATACGTCCGAGGACTACGCATATGGCACCGCGACCTCGTCGGGTGGCTCGGACGATTCCGACGATTCGAGCGACGGCTCCGATTACTACGAAGAGCCCACCGGTGACGGCAACGGCTACGAAGCCAACTACTAAGTTACGCGGTTTTACCAAACCGCGTAACTGCTCGACGCTGCAAACCCGCCAGAGCGGCAATCTGCCTTTCAACTTCGGCGGCATGATCAAAAGATCAATGCCGCCTCGTTTCAAGGCACCTTGCTCGCTCTGGCGGGTTTTCGCTGTCCGCGCCAAAACATCGGCGTTGCCGGAACACTTGGCACTTGGGGACGTTCCTTTTGTGCCGGCAGTTTGGGACACTCCTTGCGTTAAGAGGCTGGCGTGCGTCAACCTGTTCTCGTTGCAGCAAAAAAATCGCCCCGTTCTCGGTTGAGGACGGGGCGATTCGTCTCTTGGGCTCATGCAGCCAGTCTTATGCGAAACGGGCGACGAGCTCCTGCAGGACGTCGGTCATCTTGACGAGCGAGCTGACCGGGACAAACTCGTTGACGCCGTGGTAACAGTAGCCGCCTGTCGAGAGGTTGGGGCAGGGCAGGCCGCGGAACGACAGCTGTGCGCCGTCGGTGCCGCCGCGAATCGGCAGTACTTGGGGCTCAACGCCGCAGGCAAGGTAGGCTTCCTTGGCAACATCAATAAGCTCGGGATAGTCACGAACGATCTCGGCCATATTTCGATACTGCTGCTTAATCTCGACCGTTACGCGCTCCTCGCCCAGTCGCTGGTTGAGCAGTGCGGCGGCGGCATTCATCAGCTCGAGTTTCTGCTGGAACTTGGCGGCATCGTGATCACGGACGATATAGCGCGCCGTGGCATGGTCGACCGTTGCCGAGACGCCCTCAAGGTGATAGAAGCCCTCGTAGCCCTCGGTGTATTCCGGGCGCTGCTCGTAGGGGAGCAGGGCGTTGAAGTCGCAGAACAGGTTGCCCGCGTTGACCATGCGCCCCTTGGCGTCGCCGGGGTGAATGGACTGGCCCTCAAAGCGAACGGTTGCCTCGGCGGCGTTGAAGCACTCCCACTCAAGCTCGCCAACCGGACCGCCGTCGACCGTGTAAGCGTACTTGCAGCCGAAGGCCTCGATATCCAACAGCTCGGCACCGTGACCGATTTCCTCGTCCGGGCAGAAGCAAATGCCGAGCGCGGGATGGGGCAGGGAGGGATCCTGCGCGATGCGTGCGACAAGCGCCATGATTTCGGCGACACCCGCCTTGTCGTCGGCGCCCAGCAGCGTAGTTCCGTCGGTGCAGACAAGGTCCTCACCCACCAGGTTGTTGAGGGCAGGAAGTTTGGCGGTGCTCATGGACACGGGCTTGCCGTCGACGATGCCGCAAACCAGATCGCCGCCATCGTAGTGCACGATGTGCGGCGCTACGCCGGCGCCCGGCGCGACCTCGGTGGTATCGAGGTGCGCGATCAGGCCCAGGGCGGGCTTATTCTCGGAACCGGCGCTAGCGGGAATGTGCGCGCAGACATAGGCGTTTTCGGTTACATGGGCATCGGTTGCACCCAGCTCGCGCAGTTCTTCGGCAAGCACGTTGGCAAGGTCGAACTGTACGGTGCTCGACGGCACCTGGTCGCAGTTGGCATCCTCGGACTGCGTGTTGATCTGGACATAGCGCAAAAAACGCTCGAGGACGTCGGGGTCCGTGGTGGTGTTTTCCATAAAGATCGCTCCAATCTTGGTCGTCGTGTGCAACAAGAACTCTAGCACGGTATGCCGCGGCATACCGCGACGCTTGGATGGGGTAGAATCAGCCATTGAGTGCAGAAGGGACGGATGTTCATGGATACGACAAATAGCTCGCGCGAGCTACACCTAACGGTGGCGAACGAAGACTACTTGGAGTGCATGGTTCGCATCGAAAGCGAAGATGGGGAGACCGGCGGCGTGCGGTCGGTCGATATCGCACAGCGCCTTGGCGTCTCGAAGGCATCGGTCAACAAGGCGGTTTCGGCTCTCAAGGCATCTGAACTTGTCGAACAGTCTCACTACGGCAAAGTTATCCTGACTGACCGTGGGCGCGAGGTCGGCTCGGCTATCTGGTATCGCCATCGTCTGGTCCGCACGTTTTTGGTTCAGGAGCTCGGTGTCGAATTTGAGCGAGCCGATTCCGA
>URDE01000054.1:0-11837 GCA_900546525.1 uncultured Collinsella sp. | reverse complement strand
GCATACGAATCGGGCGTATCACTCCGCTCAATCCAAATGTACGAGCAGCGCCAGAGAAACATCAATGAAGCTTCGGTAACAAGCGTAAGAGCCATAGCAAAAGCCCTCCACTGCAACATCGAAGATCTTCTAGAGCCAGTCTTCGAATACAAAGAAACCAGCGCAGCCTAACCCAATTTATTGCCGAGGTTTGTATCTAGTAAGCAATCCTTACCAGCAAGAGTCCCTACCAATAGAAAGCGGCTTAAAGGGCCGAAATCGTATGAATGGCATTGCGACTTCCAAATGGGTGACTGCTGCTTGAAAAGCTATAGAAATAGGGGCCGATTTAACGGCCCCAAGCATCGCATAAATGGCATATACGTTTTATCAACTATTTCTTGTTTTTAACCCATTTGCAGATACGCCAAATAAACACTCCGATGAGAATCCAAACGAGAGCGATCATAATGTCTGAGCGTGCAGGAATTGGGATCATTGAACTTCCTCAATTGATGTGAGTCTAGTTTGCATAGGTGTGGAGCGTGCTGCCTTCCATGGTCGCTTGCAACACGGCGATACCGGACGTCATCCCCATCGATTCATAGTTGAGTCGATATGTCGCCTGTTTCGAGTTCCATATAAAGGACTCGTTAGTTACCGTACAGCCGATAGTCGTATAGTTTTGTCCCCAAGCGCTGGTAATGAGCGAGTTCGCTATCTTGATCTTGAATTCGCGATAAATAAAAGGACTGTTGTAATAGATAGTCCAAGTTCCAGATGCGTTGTTGTAGTAACTGTCCCATATCAGGCTGGGCTCATTGGTTTTTTTAATTCCTATTACTGCAACGGTCCCATCCTTAAGCTTGATTTGATGAGACTGCTCGGGACCTTTCGTTAAATCAAAATCTTGGGTTGCGCCAGAAATTGCGACAGCATCGCTTTCTGCAGCATAAGCAGTCGAAGGGCTAAACGAGAAACATATCGGTAATATCAAAAGTATCGAGAGGAAAAACGAAGCTTTGAGTGTGCGTAACACTTTGACCACCTCCATACTGCGATGCCTAGTTAAATAGTAGCATAGATAAACAGTTTATTATGTAACTTAAAAAGCCCCTATCTGCCCGGCGCCCCTTCAAAGCGTGGGTTCCTGTAGACATCCTCAGCAAGGTAAACGCAGGGATGGTCGGGGTGTTCCCCTCAAAATTATTCCGCAGCGCGAAGGCCTCTCGTCCGTGGCTCCGTTGGAGCACAAGATTAAATCAGCGAATGCGATTATCCTTTCGAGGCTGCGCAGGCCCCCTTGGGGCTTCCCCTGAAAACAATCCGCAGATCGAATTGCCCCGTCGCGCGAAGCGCACGACGGGGCAATTCATGATCGAGGACGTTTTCAGGGGAAGCCCCAAGGGGGCCGGTGAGAGCAATGAGGCAGGGCGCTACAGGTACTCGATTTGAGCGCCATCGGTGTCGCACGTCAGAATATGCGTATCACACTTGGGGAACTGCTCGCGCAGCTTGACCTGCAGGAACTTCGCCACGATGGTGTCGTCAGTCACGGCCATGAGGGTCGAGCCGGAGCCACTGATCCAGATGGTCTTGGCGCCTCCGTTAAGGCAGGTGTCGCGCACTGCGTTGTAGTCGGGGATGAGGCGGCGGCGATAGGGCTCCTGGATGCGGTCGTCGTTGGCGGCGGCAATCAGGTCAAGGTCGCCGGTCTCCAGGCCGCGCGTCATGCCGGCGATGCGGCCCATCTGCCACACGGCGGTGGAGAGCGGAATCTCCTGTGGCACAACCTTGCGGGCCTCGCTCGTATGCACCTCGTAGGGCGGAATCACGGTAATAAAACGCAAGCGATCGCTCACCTCGTAGCGCAGGCACTGGGGGAGCGAATCAGTCGGCGTAAAGGAACAGACGGCGCCGCCCAGGATGGCGGGGGCGACGTTATCGGGATGGCCCTCGACCTCGGTGGCAATGCGGACGAGCTCGGCACGGTCGACGGTGTGGCCCGTCAGCGCGGCGGCCGCCATAATGCCGGCGACGACGCAGGTGGAGCTAGAACCCAGGCCGCGAGCGACGGGCACGTCGGTTTGAATGTCGATAGCGACGGGGAAGGCCGGCTCGCCCCACGCGGCCAGAGCATCGACAAAGCTCACATAGACCAGGTTATTCTCGTTTTGGAACTCCTCGGGGCAGCCCGTGATGGTGAGCTTGTCGGCGCGCTCGAAGGTGAAGTGCGAGTAGAGACTGACGGCCATGCCGAGGGTGTCGTAGCCGATGCCTAGGTTGGCGCTGGTTGCTGGGACGGTGATTTTGATCATGTGGGTCCTCCTGGGCGGGTCTGGCCGTTTAGTTCGCTGCTCGGGCAGTCCTGGCTCGCTCGGAAAGCACATTAAGTGCTTTCCGGCTCGTGCGGAACTCGCGACGAACTAAACGGCCAGACCCGCTCGCATGCTCGTCATCATCCCGAAAGCTTAATAAAAAGAAGGTGCGCCGGCTTTCGCCGGCGCCTTATAAGGGGTTTTAGTTGGTGGCCATCTTTTTTGCTGCAGACTCGACGTAGCTTGCCATCTCATCGACGTTGCAGACGTCTTCGAAGCGGACGGGCTTGGACTCGAGCTCGGCGAGTTGGACCGGGGCAACCGTGTTGGTTGCCTGCTCGAGCACGCGCATGGCCTCAAAATCGTCCTCGGGAACGTCGAGGCCCAGGGCGTCGCAGCAGGCGCGCGGGAACTTGTAGGGGCTTGCGGTCGAAAGTAGCACGCGGGCCTTGGCGCCCTCGGCGGGGGCGACCTTTTCGAAGACGTGATAGCCGCAAGCGGTGTGCGGGTCGATCACGTAGCCGTTCGCGCCCCAGCAGCTCTTGATGGCGGCGCGGACCTCGTCCTCGCTGGCCCAACCGCAGCCAAAGACGCTCTGAATCTTTGCCAGCAGGTCGGCGGGAACCTCGTAGCGACCAGTCTGTGCCAGCTGCTCCATAAGGCCGGCAACGAGCTCACAGTCGCCATCGGACAGGAAGTACAGCATGCGCTCCAGGTTAGAGCTGATGAGGATGTCCATCGAAGGCGAGATGGTCGTGAAGAACGGGCGGTTGCGGTCGTAGACGCCGGTGGTCAGGAAGTCAGCCAGCACGTTGTTCTTGTCGCTCGCGACGATGAGCTTGGCGACGGGCAGACCCATGCGCTTGGCATAGTAGCCGGCCAGGATATCGCCAAAGTTGCCGGTCGGTACGCAGAACTCCACGGCGTCGCCTGCCTCGATGGCGCCGGCGCGCAGCAGCTGCGCATAGGCGGCAAAGTAGTAGACAACCTGCGGCACCAGGCGGCCGACGTTGATGGAGTTGGCGCTCGAAAGCACCGTGCCGGCGGCCTCCAGACGCTCGGCCAGCTCCTTATCGGCAAAGATACGCTTGACGGCACTCTGGGCATCGTCGAAGTTGCCGCGGATGCCGCAGACGGCGACGTTATCGCCCTCCTGAGTGGACATCTGCAGATTCTGCACGCGGCTGACTTTGCCCTCGGGATAAAAGACGGTGATGCCCGTGCCCGGTGCGTCGGCAAAGCCGGCGAGTGCCGCCTTGCCGGTGTCGCCTGACGTGGCGGTGACGATCATGATGCGCTCGGCGCCGCCGTCCTTGGCGGAAGTGCGGGCCATGAGGCGGGGGAGCATCTGTAGGGCGACGTCCTTGAAGGCGCTTGTGGGGCCGCCAAAGAGCTCCATCACATAGGTCTGAGGGGCGTCAGCACCCGGCGCTGCGTCGAGTTTGACGAGCGGCGTAACCTCTTCACTCGCGAACGTGCCGCGGTATGCCTCGTCGACACACGCCGAAATTTCTTCGGCCGTGTAATCATTCAGTAACATTCCCAACACATCTTGAGCGATTTCAAAGTACGATTTAGCTGCAAGCGAGCTGATATCGACCTGCTGGGTGCCGAGCTCGTCCGAGACAAACAAACCCCCGTCGGGAGCGATGCCAGTGCGGATTGCCACCTTACTTGAGCACGATAAAGTGCGTCCTCGTGTACTATGATAAGTTCCCATATAACACTGCTCCTCGGATGCCTTGGTCCCAATCGGTGAAACCATGGTATCAGAGCACGCAAAATAGGTTCGCAGAGGCTTTTAGAAAGGTAACCTCCAGCCCATGATTAAGATTGCCAAGTTTGGCGGCTCGTCGGTCGCCGACGCCGAACACTTCAAGAAGATCAAGGCCATCGTCGATGCCGACCCGGCTCGCCGTTTTGTGGTGGTTTCCGCCTGCGGTCGCCGTTTTAAGGGCGACACCAAGGTGACCGACCTGCTCTACCTGGTTAACGCGCACGTTAAGTATCACGTGTCGTGTGAGGAGCTGCTCGAGGACATTGGCCAGCGCTACTTTGATATTGCTGACGAGCTAGGACTCACCTATCCCATCCGCGAGGAGTTTGCGGCCTTTGCCGAGCGCGCCCGCTCGGGCGGCTACTCTACCGAGGAGCTCGTGAGCCGCGGCGAGTACTTCACCGCTCGCCTGATGGCCGAGTACCTGGACCTGCCGTTCCTGGACGCCGCGACGGTTGTGGCGTTCCATCACGACGGTACGCTCAGCATGAATCGCACCTCCGAGCTGGTGCAGGAGTACGGTCAGCAGGGCGGCTTTGTTATGCCCGGTTTCTACGGCGCGACGCGTGAGGGCCAGATTAAGCTGCTCGACCGTGGCGGCGGCGATATCTCGGGCTCGATTTTGGCTAAGTGCCTGGGCGCCGATCTGTACGAGAACTGGACCGACGTCTCGGGTTTCTACTCTGCCGATCCGCGCATTGTGCCCGAGGCTCAGCCCATTGCGCGCGTTACCTACGAGGAGCTGCGCGAGCTTTCGTACATGGGTGCAAGCGTCCTGCACGAGGAGGCCGTGTTCCCCGTGCGTGAGGCGGGCATTCCGCTGGTCATCAAGAACACCAATGCGCCGCAGGACCCCGGTACCATCATTAGCGAGACGGCTGATGAGGGCGAGGCGGAGCCCATCATTACCGGCGTGACCGGCAAGCGCGGCTTTGTCGCCATCAATGTGGCCCGCGACCGCACCAAGCCCCGTGTCGGCTTTATGCGCCGTGCACTTTCGGTCTTCGAGCGCTATGACGTCTCCGTCGAGCATATGCCCACCGGCGTCGACCGCTTTGGCGCCGTGGTGCAGGAGCAGGACGTGCACGATTCGCTGTACTCGCTCGTGGGCGACATTCAGCAGGAGGTCGAGCCGCTCGAGATTGAGGTTGTCGAGGGCTTGGCGCTCATCGCGACCGTTGGCCGTAACCTGCGCGGCCGCGCAGGTATCTCGGGCCACCTGTTTGGCATGCTCGGCCAGGCCGGCGTGAGCGTGCGTATGATTTCGCAGAGCTGCGACGAGATCAATATCATTATCGGTGTCGAGGAGAAGGACTTCGACCTGGCGATTCAGACCATTTACCGTGCCTTCTCCGACGAAAACGGCATTGTGAAGGTCTCCGATCTGGAGGCTCCTGCGCCGGTCGATCCCGCCCTGGCCGCGCTCAAAAAGTAGCGACTGCTCGGTGGATTTTTGGGTCATGTCTCAAAAATCTACGGCGGGGCGTTTCGTTTCGGTTTCGTTTCGACGGGGCGGGTTTCGTGCCCGCCCCGTTCTTGTATACACTGGCAACAATAATCGGCCTGCTCGGCGTGCGGGCAAAAGCCACAACCTTTAAAGGGGGAAGCATGAAACAGTACACGGTTGCTATTTTGGGCGCGACGGGAGCCGTGGGCACCCAGATGCTCGAGTGCCTCAACGAGCAGGAGTTTCCGGTCGGTAAGCTCAAGCTGCTGGCGAGCGCGCGCTCTGCGGGCAAGACCGTTGAGTTCCGCGGCGAGCAAATCGTGATTGAGGAGGCTTGCCCCGAGGCCTTTGAGGGCTGCGATATTGTGCTCGGAGCCGCCGGCGACGATATCGCGAAGGAGCTGCTGCCCGAGGCCGTCAAGCGCGGCGCTGTCGTGGTCGACAACAGCCATGCCTTCCGCATGGATCCCGAGGTGCCGCTGGTCGTGCCCGAGATCAATGCCGACGATATCAAGTGGCATCACGGCCTTATCGCCAATCCCAACTGCGCGACCATCATCGGCCTGGTTCCCACGTGGCCGCTGCATCAGCTTGCCGGCGTGAAGCGTATGATCGTGTCCACGTATCAGGCAGCTTCGGGCGCTGGCGCGCCCGGTATGGCCGAGCTCGAGGCTCAGCTTGCCGCCCTGGGCCGTGGCGAGGAGATTCCCGAGCCGCGCGCCTTCGCCGCCCAGCTGGCGAGCAACCTGATTCCGCAGATTGGCGGCGTCAAGGAGGAGGGCTTTACCTCCGAGGAGATGAAGCTGCAGAACGAGGGTCGCAAGATCATGCATCTGCCCGAGCTGCGCGTGAACTGCACCTGCGTGCGCGTGCCCGTGCTGCGTTCGCACTCCGAGAGCATTACGCTCGAGTTTGAGCGCGACATCACGGTGGAAGAGGCCCGTGCTGCGCTGGCTGCCGCTCCGGGCGTGAAGCTGGTTGACGATATGGCTGCCGAGGATGCACACGACCGCTTCCCCATGCCGATGGATACGTCCGACCAGGACCTGATTTGGGTCGGCCGCGTGCGTCGCGACATCTCGAACCCCGAGGCCGCGCGCGGTATCACCTTCTGGTGCTGCGGCGACCAAATCCGTAAGGGCGCGGCAACCAACGCCGTCCAGATCGCTAAGCTGCTCTGCGAGTAAGTTGACCTGTCCGGCGGGGGCCGGGCTTAGTTTTCAGAACGTCCTCGACCATGTGTGGCGCCTTGTCCTGCTCTTTCGGAGCCGCCGACAAGGCGCCACACTGGTCTGCGGAGTGTTCTGAAAACTAAGCCCGGCCCCCGCCTGCGGTGACGCTGCTGCAAGCGATCTGCGATGGGGCCGTTGTTGGTTGGGGCCGCTGGGCTGATGTGAGGGCACGTGGCCGCTGCGGGCCCTGGTCCCGGCGGTGGCCTCGGCGCTTTGCGCCTGCTGCCTTGGGT
Organism: uncultured Collinsella sp.; assembly: GCA_900546525.1. Taxonomy (GTDB): domain Bacteria; phylum Actinomycetota; class Coriobacteriia; order Coriobacteriales; family Coriobacteriaceae; genus Collinsella. The sequence continues at coordinate 4,851 of URDE01000054.1, read as the reverse complement.
GACTTTGGGGTCGATTGGGGTTGTCTGCACAATTCGCGGTATTATGTTGCGGAGTTTTGAAAGGAGCCGCTGGTGGTCACGACGACGTTTGCTTCGCCTTTGGGCGAAATCTTGCTTGCCGCTGATGGCCGCGGTCTGACGGGGCTTTGGTTTGAGGGACAGGAGCATTTTGGCTCCACGCTTCTCAAAGAAGATCCTGAACATGTTGAAGGCGCCGATGCAGTTTCTGGTGCTGGCGGCATGTCGTCGGTGAGTCCTGCAAATGGTGCGGCGTCTTCGGTGCTTGAGCGTTCCTGGGCTTGGCTGAATGCTTATTTTGCAGGGCAGGAACCTCGGTTTACGCCGCCGTTGCATATGATCGGTACGGCGTTTCAGCGTGAAGTTTGGTACGAGCTGCTTTCCATTCCGCGCGGCGAGGTTGCCACGTATGGCGAGATCGCCCAGCGTGTTGCGGCTCGACATCGTGTACCGGGAAACGAGGCGCCCGTTGTGTCCCCCCGTGCCGTGGGGGCTGCGGTCGCGCGTAACCCTGTTTCGATTATTGTGCCGTGCCATCGCGTGGTCGCGGCAGACGGTTCGCTCAACGGATATGCCGGTGGGCTCGACCGCAAGGAGTGGCTGCTTCGGCTTGAGGGCGCCTACGAAGAGTAGTGCCCGAACACTTTACATAGCCAAGATGCCGTGAAAGAACGGGATGCGCTTTCCGAATGGCGTCTCAAGCGGAAACCGTGTCCCGGAATACAGCCTCAGAGTGGGACGCCGTTTCCGGTTGAGACCGCCTGCCTGGACATCGATCTACGCCCGCTCCTGCAGGGCGTAGATCGATTTATCCATGTTGAACAGGTAAGCCACGACGCAGACAATAAAGAACATCGGCAAGTTACCAAAGCCGAAGACTTCGCAGCCAATAAGGATGGGTGCGAGCAGCGTATTGGTGGCGCTGCCAAAGACGGCTGCGTAGCCCAGTGCGGCGCAGAGCTCGACGGGCATGCCGAGTTGAGCCTCGTTATGGCGACATCTGGGTAACAGAAAGGCCCGCGTTCCTCAGAGGCAAGATAGGCAATTCTGCTTCTGAGGTAGATCTCAATTCTGCCGACCGCACTGCCGACCGCATCAAACATTAACTGCCGGAGGGCTCGGTCAAATTCATACGTGTAGATGATGGTTTCGAATGTTGTGCCTTAGCGAAAGATGGTAATCCCGGACTTGCATTTGGTTTTGTAGGGAAACCAGTAGGCCGACAGTCTGTAGTGGTTGGCTTCGACCAAAGCTCGCTCGAGTTCGCTTTGATCAGAGCACTTAAGACCCTTGTTTTCTGTCAATAGTGCTATTTGTTCGTTGATGGATATCCGCGACTTCTGGTATTTCATTAAGCCTCTTGATAGAAAAAGAGCTGGAGTTGCGCATCGTTGAGAGGCTTTCCAGCTTTAGCAAAACAAACTTATAAGATGCGACGGGCCGCGTCAAGATAATTACCGGACGGCCTAGGAGGCGGCTGGTTGGCTGGCTTAAAACCCAGCGCGTGAAATGACGCTCCACGCTATTCAGCGCGCTTGATAGGATGACGAGCCACAGTCTTAAGTTTCTCCGGCGCACACTTGCGTGGATCGGAAAGATAGATTTCGTGATGTAAACGGGTATCTGAGAAGTCGGGGACATAGCCCTGCTCGGTCGTGTATTCATGCATAGCGTCTACGGTCGCCGGTTCGTTGTCGTAGGGCCCGGTGTGCATGCATTGAACGCAGAGACCCTCGTCAACTTTAAGCAGCTCGACGGCAGAAAAGTCCAGTTTCTTTTTGTTCGTGGCTTCCACGACTGCCCAGTCAAAGTCATCTCGGGTGACGAAATCGGGTAGGCGGATGCACGAGATAAAGTTGAAATCGTCCTTGCGTACATAATCGATGTCGCCGCTCGGGGAGTCTTGCCACCAGAAACCCTCGAGCGGCGGTACCACAAAGTCGAAATAGCCCTCGATACTCCTTGAGCCTTTCTTCGACATCTTGACGGTATAGGCGATTCCGTAAAGCAGCGGCAGGGCGTTTTGATACTCGCCACCTTCGGTATTTGGGTCGCCCTTGCCGCGAACGGCAACGTAGCTCATAGGCGGGACAGTTACGATACTCGGCTTGCTTGCAGGTTTGTAGAGCTCCTTGCATTCCTTCTTAAAGTCGAACGCCATGTTGGCCGCCTTTCTGCGTATTGGCCTGCTTAGATAGCTGAATCATATCATAGAAACGAACAGCTGTTCGAATGATTTGGCTGACAGATTGAGATGCGTGCGTTGTGTTTGGCGGTCGGCCTGACCCAATCGATGATTTCTCTGCCTCCCCGGCGCCTCATCTATAGCTGCCGTTTCCTCATATAAAACCTGCCAAAATGAACCTGTCCCTTTTTGGTCGGTGCGAAATGGGTAATACTAAAGAGTTATCCGACCAGATGGGAACCGATCGATGGCTTATATCGAATTCAAAGACGTCATCAAGGCATACGGCGAGGGCGACGCCCGCATTCACGCACTCGACGGCGCGAGCTTTACGGTCGAGCGTGGCGAGCTCGCCATCATTTTGGGTGCTTCGGGTGCCGGCAAGACCACGGCGCTCAACATTCTGGGCGGTATGGACACGGTAACCTCCGGTACCGTGACGGTGGACGGGCGCGATGTGAGCTCCGCTAACGAGGCGCAGCTCGTGGAATACCGCCGCGCCGATGTCGGTTTTGTCTTCCAGTTCTACAATCTGGTTCCCAACCTGACGGCCCTCGAAAACGTTGAGCTCGCAGCTCAGATTTGCCCCGATTCGCTCGATGCCGAACAGACGCTTCGCCAGGTTGGCCTGGGCGAGCGCCTGGGCAACTTTCCGGCACAGCTTTCGGGCGGCGAGCAGCAGCGCGTGTCCATCGCCCGCGCACTGGCAAAGAACCCCAAGCTGCTTCTGTGCGACGAGCCCACGGGCGCGCTCGACTATAAAACCGGCAAGCAGATCTTGCAGCTGCTGCAGGATACCTGCCGCAAGCAGGGCATTACGGTCATCATCATCACGCACAACTCCGCGCTGGCGCCCATGGCCGATCGCCTGATTCGCTTTAAGAGCGGTCGCGTGGAGAGCGAGACGGTCCAGCAAAATCCCGTGCCTATCGAGACGATCGAGTGGTAGCGCCCATGGATCAGGACCGCCAAAACAGCCAACGCCGCGACGCGCGGAACACGGAGCGCGAGCAGGATTTTACGACCTACCGCACTGCCCAAAGCTCAAACGACATGGTGCCGACGGTGTTTCGCCGCGGTGTCTACCGCACGATTCGCGGCAGCCTCAAACGCTTCTTGTCCATCGTCGTGATCACTGCGCTCGGCGTGAGCGTGATGTGCGGCCTCAAGGCGGGTTGCGAGGATCTGTGCGATTCGGTCGACGCTTACTTTGACCAGCAGAATGTTTATGACATTAACGTGCAGTCGACCTATGGTCTGACCGATGACGATCTTGCTGCGATCCAAGAGGTCGGTGGCGTCGAAACGGCCGAGGGCATCTACACCGAGACCGCCTACACCGCCGTGGGCACAACGCGCGAGCGCGTGGTCGTGCAAAGTCTCTCCAAGGAGAACATCGATCAGCCGGTGCTCGTGAACGGCGATTTGCCTGAGAGCGCCGATGAGGTCGCGGTGACTTCGAAGTTCCTGAAGGCTTCGGGCAAAAAGCTCGGCGATACGGTGAGTTTTGCCGCCAACGATGCGAGCTCGTCGAACCAAAGTGCCAAGGACCAGTTTGCCGATGGCGATTACACCATCACGGCCGAGGTTCTCGATCCCACCGACGTGAGCTCCGACTCGACGGTCAACGCCTTCCGTGCTGCTTCGGCGGCGGACTATAAGTTCTATGTGAGCGAGGACGCCGCGACATCTTCTTCCTACTCCGCGGTCCACGTGATCGTCGAGGGAGCCAAGAGCCTCAACTCCTATTCGGATGCCTACGCGGCAAAGATCAACAAGGTCAAGGGCAATATAGAGAAGATCCGCGAGGAGCGTGAGAAGGCGCGCGCTCAGGAACTGACGGTCGACACGCCGGCAAGCTTGGATGCGGCCGAGCGCCAGGCCGCCATGCTCTTTGGGATCGAGCAGGATAACATCAACCGCATGGCAGAGGGCAGCGAGGAGCGCGTGCAAGCGCAGGCCGACCTGGACCAGCGCCGTGCCGCTGCCGACCAACAGTTTGCCGACGCCCGCGCCGAGCTTTCCGACCTGGGCGAATGCACCTGGTACATCCAGGACCGCGGCAATATCGCAAGCTACTCGAGCGTGGAGAGCGATAGCTCGTCAATTGAGGCCATCGCCACGGTGTTCCCGTTCATCTTCTTTATCGTCGCCGTGCTTATCAGCCTCACCACCGCCACCCGCATGGTCGAGGAGGAGCGCACGCTTATTGGCCTGTACAAAGCACTCGGCTATTCGCGCGGACGCATCCTGTCCAAATACGTGGACTACTCGCTGTGGGCGTGCCTGATCGGCGGCGTGCTCGGTAACATCATCGGATTTGTGGGCCTGCCGCTGTTCCTGTTTACGGTGTTCGACGACATGTACTCGCTGCCCCAGATGCTACTTTCGTACGACATCGTGTCCTCGATCGTTTCGGTGGCGCTGTTTGCCGTGGGCGTGGTGGGCGCCACGATTATCGCCTGCCGCCACGAGATGGCCGAGACCCCGGCCTCGCTTATGCGTCCCAAGGCCCCGCGCGCTGGCTCGCGCATCTTGCTCGAGCGCATCGGCTTTATCTGGCGCCGCATGGGCTTTTTGAACAAGGTCGCTGCACGTAACCTATTCCGCTATAAAAAGCGCGCCTTTATGACCATCTTTGGCATCGC
>URDE01000053.1:0-11846 GCA_900546525.1 uncultured Collinsella sp. | reverse complement strand
AGCTCGAGCTCATGGATCAGGGGTCGAAGCTGTTCGCTGCCGCTTGCCGTGAGTCGGGAATCGATATGGTCAGGGCTCAGCCATCGGACGACGAAGAGCTCAAACGGAATGCCTATGCGGATCGCTATGGCGAGGAGATGAGCTGGCTCTATGAGTGAGGCTCCAAGGCGTATCTTGGTTGACACCAACGTGTGGCTCGATTACTTCATTCCCTCACGACGTGGTCGTTCGGTGGCGATTGAGTTTTTACGCGATGCATGCACGGCGCAGGTGGATTTGCTGTATGCGGCGACATCGTCCAAAGACCTGTTCTATTTGATTTCAAGCGAACATAAGGCATGGTATCGGCGAGAGCACGGTTCGCTTTCCCAGTATGCCGCTACGGCAGCGACTTCGCTTGCATGGGATTGTCTTAGCGTGCTTTCGCAGCTTGCCACGCCAGTGCCCTGTGACCTGAGCGATATATGGATGGCGAGCAGGCAGCGTGAGCTCCATAGCGATTACGAAGACGATTTAATCATTGCGGCAGCGATACGCGCCCAAGCAGATTTACTGGTCACCAACGATGTCAAGCTCTGTTCGCATGCGCCCGTCGCAGCAATGAGTGTAGAAGACGCAAAAAATTACTTAGCAACGCTCTAACAATTTGAAGACCCCACAGGTTGAGCAAAAGTCAGCGAGAGCCTGCCGTTTGAGCCAAGGTGCCGTGAAATGAAAAGGCGCTGACCTTCTGGTCGCGCCTTTGAAATTGAACGGCAGATTGGCCAAACGGCGGGCTCGCAGCGTCGACCGGTCCGCCGTTCGTTAGAACGGCGGAACCCATGGGGGTCGCAGCGTCGAGGGGTTCCGGCGTTTGGTAAAACGCCGGAACAATCAGTGCTCGATCCAGCAGCGAAGCGTCTCGCCGGCCTGCAGGTGACGCAGATTCTCCGCGGCAATGTCGACGACGTTGTTGAGGGTGGCGGCTAGATGGAACCAGCCAGAGACGTGCGGTGTGATGAGCATGTTGGGCGCATCCCACAGCGGGCTTGTGGCGGGCAGCGGCTCGGGGTCGGTGACGTCGACCGCGGCGCCGGCGAGATGTCCCGACTCCAGGGCGGCAACCAAGTCGTCGGCGACCACAAGGTCGCCGCGGCCGCCGTTGGCAAAGAAGGCACCCGGTTTCATCGCGGCGAAGAACTCGGCGTTCGCCAGGCCGCGGGTCTCTGGTGTGCTGGGCATAAAGGATGCGACGACGTCTGCCTCCGCCAGGCGCTCGGACAGGGCGTCCATGCCGTCCATGTCCTCAAACACAATGGGGTAGACGAGTGGATGGCGCTTGATGCCGCGGACGTGCGCGCCCATGTTGCGGCAGAGTGTGGCGAAGTGGCCGCCGATATCGCCCGCGCCTAGCACCAGCACATTGGCGTTCTTGAGCGAGGTGACCGGCCCCAAATCCTCCCAGCGATGCTCGCGCTGCAAGTCGTGATAGCCGGGCAGGCGCTTCATCATAGAAAGGACCATGGCAAACATATGCTCGCTTACGGCCTGGCCGTAGGCGCCCACCGAGCAGGAAAGCTTAGCGTCGGCTGGCACGGTGCCGGCGGCCAAGTAGTCGTCATAGCCGGCGGTCTGCAATTGCAACAGCTGGAGATGCTCGCATGCCGTGAGCATGCCAGGGTCGATGTTGCCCAAGATCACGTCGGCATCGGCGACCTGCTCGCGCGTGGCGGCGTCGGAGCTCGTGTAGATAAAGTCCTCGCCCGGAGCGCTCGACTCAAGAATTGCGCGATGGCGGTCATTGACGGGCAGCAAAACCAGGATGTTCACAAGCAGTCCTCTCCGCTCGACCTGCCAAAAAGGGACAGGTTTATTTTGGCAGGTTTTATCAGGCAAAACGTTTAAATAAAACGCCGGATGCAAGACGAGCGTGCCCGTCAGCATCCGGCGCATCCACGGCTACCAGCTCAGCAGCTCGTAGCCGTCCTCGGTCACCACGAGCTGTACCTCGCACTGGGCCGAATCGCTGCCGTCCTTGGTGCGCACGCACCAGCCGTCACCCTTGCTGATCTTGATGTCGGGCGCTCCGGCGTTGACCATGGGCTCGATGGTAAAGACCATGCCCGGAGCCATGATGGTGTCCACATCGGGTGCCTCGGTGGTAAAGCCCACAAACGGGTCCTCGTGGAACTCCTTACCGATGCCGTGTCCGCCGTACTCGCGTACCACGCTAAAGCCGGCGTCCTCGACCGTCTTTTGCACGGCCTCGGCCATCACGGACAGCGGCAGCCACGGCTTGACGGCAGCCAGACCCGCCTCCACGCTGGCGCGGGTGACGTCGACCAGGCGCTGGCGCTCGGCAGAGACCTCGCCGATGCAGAACATGCGGCTCGAGTCGCTAAAGTAGCCGTCAAGAATCGTGGAGCAGTCGACGTTGATGATGTCGCCCTCGTGCAGCACGTCCGTATCGCAGGGGATGCCGTGACAGACCACGTCGTTGATCGAGGTGCAAACGCTCTTGGGGTAGCCCTCATAGTTGAGGTCGGCCGGCGTGCCGCCGTGCTCGACGGTGTAGTCGTAGATCATCTGGTCGATCTGGTTGGTGGTCATGCCCGCGGCGATGTGTTCGCCTACGTAATCGAGCACGCCCACGTTGATGGCGGCCGAGCGCTTGATGCCCTCGATATCGGCGGGCGCCTTGTAGAGCGTGCGGGGCAAAACCTCCCAGCCCTCTTCCCATAGGCGCTCAAGGCGCTCATCAAAGGCGCTATGGCATTTCTTATATTTTTTGCCGCTGCCGCACCAGCAAGCGTCGTTGCGGCCGGGCACAGGTCCGTTGTCAAACAATGGCTAACTTCCTTTCATCCGCAGCTAGTATAGCCCACCCACGCGTCCATAAAAGTTGCGGTGATATAGTTCCGATTTAAGCGGTTTAACAGCATAAATAGGAACTATATCACCGCAACTGATGGAGCGGGATGGCGGGCACTGGCTGCTGCGTGGTTTTGCTAGTAGCTCACCTGGCAGGGAATGCCGAGGGCTTGGACGCGCGCGGCGATGGCGTCGAGCACCTCGGGCGCTGCTTTGGCAAGGCCGGCGACCGGTGTCTCGCGCGCCACCGTGTAGATGGTTGCTTCTTGTGGGCGAATGCGCTCAAGCGTCGCGAGCCAGGGGGCAACGTACTCCTCGCCGGTGTTGTCGATGAGCTTGCCCTGATACTCGCCGGTCAAAAAGATCGTCTGGATAATGACATGACCGTCAAAGCTTGCGAACGTCTCAATCTGGTGCTCGACGTCGTAGGGGCCAACAGGCTGGTCGAGCAGCTGGATAAATGCCGGGTCGACCGTATCGAGCTTAAGAATGTTGTCGTCGACCATCATGAGCGCGTCGTGCACCTCGGGGCGGTCGGCGCGCGTGCCGTTGGAAAGCACGGCAATCTTGGTGTTCGGGGCAAGCTGGTCGCGAAGCGCGACGGCGCCGGCGATAGCCTGCGGAAACTCCGGTGCGGCGGTGGGCTCGCCGTTGCCGGCAAACGTGATCACATCGGGGAGCTCGCCCTCAGCTGCCATCTCGCGCAGCTTTGCTTCGAGCGCGTCGAGTACTACGGCAGCTGTGTTGTACGGCTCATGGCAGGGGCGTTCGGCGTTAAGACCGTTCTCACAGTAGATGCAGTCGAACGTGCAGATCTTGCCGCTCGCCGGCATCATGTTGACACCGAGCGAAAGGCCCAGGCGACGGCTGCGAACGGGCCCAAAGATGGGGCTGGCATTCAAAAACGTAGACATAGGCATATGCTCCTCAAGACAATTGTGCCTAAGCATAGCATCGGCTCCAAAGCAAGGTGCGGGCTCTTGCTTTACAAGTTTCGTTTTTTCACGTCGCTCATTATGCGGTGCCATGAAAAGCCTCGGGTCGGGTACAGTTAATCTGTTAACAAGGCGTAAGGCAATGCGGGCCCATCCAACCGTACTGACGTGCAACTGGATGGGCGTTGATGATGGGGGCACAACATGGATTTTACGGTCGAGAATGCGGGCACCACGATTGCCTGTCGCGAATATGCCGGCCCGGATGTGTCGCCTGATGCTCCTGCTTTGGTGTGCGTGCACGGCGCTTGTGTCGACGGCACATTTTTCGACGGTATCGCTTGTGAGCTCAGCCGCAACTACCGCGTAATTGCCTACGACCGCCGCGGCTGCGGTGGCAGCAGCGATGCGGCAGACGGCAGCTATGATCTTGCCGCTCAGGCCGCCGACCTGCAGGCCGTGATCGAACACGTTGGCGCTCCGACAAATGTGCTTGCGCACAGCGCCGGTACGTTGGTGGCGCTGGAGCTTCTTCGCATCGAACCCCATCTCGTCGCCCGTGCGATTCTGCATGAGCCGGCTGTGTCGGCCGAAGGCGTCGGCATGGGCGCGGCTCCGATTTTGCTCGATATGATTGCGGCTGGAAAGGTTTCAAGGGCGCTTCGGCTTTTCTTGGGAGCTCTCGGCGACTTGGACCCCGAGGCTCCTGGGACGACCGAAGCGGAAGCCAAACATGCCCTGCGCAATGGTCGTTGCTTTATGGCCAATGAATACGGAACAAATATGACATATGCTCCCGACTGGGAGCGCGCCCGAGAATCAAAGGCGGTGTCGGCTGTGTTTTTGGGCGAGCTTTCGGTCGGTACACCCCGCGAGGCGGGCACGAGGATGGCGGCTGAGCTTTTGGGCTGTCCACTCGTAATGGTTCCCGGCGCGCACAACGGCCTGCGCGATCGCCCGACAGCGGCTGCCCAGACTGTCCGTGGCATCCTGGGGCTCTAACAGCTGCAAAAACAAAACAGCCTTCACTCGCAAACGTTTCGGCCGTGTTAACAAATGTGCTCAAGACCTCACGTCTGCGGCTTCAATCGCGCCGTCTGCCAACTCATAAAAATGTAACAGCATTCACGTGCTTACCTGCATCGGCAAGGTGTTAACCTTGTAGCATTTGGAACCCACCGCTACCATGCGAAACTATCGAAAGGGCCCCATATGCTCAATAATCACGAGGTCAATCTAACCGACGAGGAGGCTGCCGCTGAGGTCGCCCGCGTCGCGAAGACCTACCCCGTGGTGCGTTTGCTGTCGGCCGATCAGATTAAGAGCGAGCCTAACTGCCTGCTCGCCGGCAATCGGTGCCCTTGTCTGCGTCAGTCGAGTCTTGAGGCCTTGGCAGATTCCGATGAGGTGTCGGAGCAACTGCTCAACGATGGTGTTGAGTACCGCGCCCGCCTACGCCCTCTGAAGGTCGAGGGCGAGCCTCACGTCCTGCTGATGGTGCGCCCGATCGATGAGCAAGAGGCTGCAGAAGAGGACCTCGTCTACACCGACGTGCTGACGAGTGTGCGCAATCGCCGATATTACGAGGAAAAGCTCCGTAGCGCCCGCATGAATGCCGGCGTTGCGGTGATCGACCTTGATGATTTTAGGGTCTTCAACGATACGTGTGGCCGTCATGCCGGCGACCTTGCGCTCGGTGCTGTGGCGACGGCCATACGCAGCGGAATTCGTTCGACTGACGAGCTCGTACGCTATGGCTGCGACAAGTTTGTGGTCGTCATGCCCAATATTCCCTCCGATGACTTCACCCGTCGCCTGCATCAGGTGTCCGATGCCGTTCATGCCACGATTGTTCCGGGCCATGAGTACGTGAGCTTGACGGCATGTGTTGGTGGCGTTCGCATTCATGGCGAGACGGTCGATGAGGGCGTTGGCCGCGCTGTCCAGTTATTGAGCCGCGCTAAGGCAAAAGCCGGTACGGTCGTGACCGATGCCGATTCCATCGAAGCCTTCCAAAGCGAAAAGCCTTTGGTGCTTATTGTCGATGACTCCGAGATGAACCGAGCCATTCTCAACGAGATGCTCAAGGACGAGTATTGCATCCTCGAGGCCGACAACGGTCGTACGGCGCTCGACATGGTCGACCGCTATGGCGATGAGTTGTCGCTCGTGCTGCTGGATATTGTCATGCCGGGCATAAGCGGCTTTGAGGTGCTGGCCGATCTGTCGCGCCGATCGGGTATCGACAATCTGCCTTTCATCATGATATCGAGCGAAGATTCCGATGATATGGTTCTGCGCGCGTACGAGCTGGGCGCCTCGGACTATATCAACCGCCCGTTTGACTCCCGTGTCGTGCGCCGCCGTGTAAGCAACACCATCCGCCTATACGCCAAACAGCGCCGCCTGACGAGCCTGCTGTCCCAGCAGTACAACGAGCGCGTCAAGAACAGTCGCATGCTCATCGACATCATGGCCGGCGTCATGGAGCTTCGCAATGGTGAGAGCGGCAGGCACGTTACGAATATCGAAAAGCTGACCGAGCTGCTGCTTGACTGTCTGGTTCAGCGTAGCGACACGATCTCCCTCGACAATGAGGAGCGCTCCACGATTGCCCTGGCTTCGGCGCTGCACGATATTGGCAAGATGTCGATTGACGATGCGATCCTCAACAAACCCGGGCGTCTTACGCCCGAGGAGTTCGAGATTATGAAGACGCATACCACGATCGGCGCCGACATGCTGCTCGAGCTGGGCCGCCATCACGTCGGCAATGCGCTTGTGGAATATGCGTACCAGATTGCGCGTTGGCATCACGAGCGCTGGGATGGCAAGGGTTATCCCGATGGCCTTAAGGGCAACCAGATTCCCATCGCCGCACAGGTGGTTTCGGTGGCCGACGTGTACGATGCTCTGACGAGCGTGCGCGTGTACAAGGACGCTATCCCGCACAAGGAGGCTATCCAGATGATCTTGGACGATAAGTGCGGTGAGTTTAACCCGCTGTTGCTCGACTGCCTGCTCGAGGTGCAAGACCGTATCGCCGAGACGTTGGCGCGCCCCGCCGACGTCGTCGCGTTTCCCACGATTTAGTTTGACCAAAGGAGTTTTAATCCATGATTTCCATGCGTGAGGCGTATGAGAAGATCGGCGCCAATTATGATGACGCATGCGCTCGGCTGATGGGCGAGGAAATGCTTGCCCGCTTTGCCCTCAAGTTTTTGGATGACGAGAGCATGGACAAGCTGGAGGCCGCCATGGCGGCGGGAGACGCCGAAGGTGCGTTTATGGCAGCGCACACGCTCAAGGGCGTGAGCCAGAACCTGGGATTCGATAATCTGTACGAGCCGGCGGTCGTGGTGACCGAGGCGCTGCGCGGCGCCGATGCCGTTGACGGCGCTCGCGAGGGGATGCATGCGCTGCAGCAGCAATATGCGGCTACGATGTCGGCCCTGCGCGAAGCGGCTGAATAAGAGCTTGCGGGCCTTGATGACTATGAGAGTGGATAATCTCCCGTTTTAGGCCCGGTGGCGGCCTCAAAGTGGGAGATTATCCACTCTCGTTCGATATGTGTCCAAAAATCCACGCTCACCCCTCCGGGTTAGTAAATGGCCTATGCGCACTGGCGGGGCTTTCCGCATGCAATCAATATCGTTGTTCGATAAACTGTTCGAATAACGATAGAGTCGATGAGGGTGAGTGTATGTCTAACAGCGTTCAGCGTATGGCCAAAGCGGGCGAAAATATCAGGAAGCTTGGCTTTTGCATGGCAGCCGTTTTTGCAGGGATGCTCGTCGCTTTTGCCGCGTTGGTTGTTTACGTGATCTGGTATGCGGTTGCAAACGTTGCCTCTGTCGATTCTTTCGGCGTCGTGACGCTTCTCGATGGCGGGTGCATCGTTATCCCAAGCGGACTGTGCCTGGCACTCGTCGTGGGTATTTCGCTTGTCGTTCTGTGTGGGATCAGCCGTAACATCTCGCGAGGCGTCTCGCCCTTTACCAAGACGCATGTGCGGCTTATCCGTGTTCTTGCGCTTGCCTTTGCTGTTAACGCCGCGGTTTCGCTTATTGGTGCCTACGGATCGGTCAATCTTACCATTGGTGGGCTGGAGCTTTACGTCGTGCCTCATTCCTTCGTTATTGAGATTTGCCAAGGCGTTGCCTTTGATGCGGGGTCGCTTATCGGCGCGGCTGTCTGTCTGTGTATCTCGGTGATCTGGAGTTATGCCTCGCTGCTCCAAGAGCAGTCTGACGAGCTTGTGTAGGAGGAAGCATGAGCTATCTCATCATCGAGCTTGAGACGCAGCTACTTAAGACCGGAAAGACCAGTGCTGATCTGATTCGTGCCACGGGGCATACTCCGGCTAATATTTCTAAGCTAAGAAACGGAAAAATTAAAGCTATTCGCCTTAAGACGCTTCTCGATATTTGCGATGAACTTGACTGTCAACCGGGAGATATTATTCGGCGGGTGAGTGAGAAAGAGCTTGAGGAGCTTATTGTTGAGCGTGCAAAAAATGTCGTGAGGCAGATGCGGAATGGTGGAGGCAATGAGGCGTCGCTTCCGACATCAGTCTTTGCTGTAGATTTGAGCGACGAGTAGCAAATAGCGAGCAGCTAAAACGAGATATTGGTGTGATGGGGCCCGTGTCTAGCGCGGGCCCCATCTCTTTAAATTATCTTGACAAATATAAGTTATCGATAAACAATAACACAAAGTAAAAGCGATAATAGAAAGGAGGAACGATATGAGCTGGATTGTCAAACCGAGTTATGTGGACCCCGGTGGTGGGTGCAACGGTTACTGCAAGACATTCTGTGGAGCACGCACTTGCGTCAATAACTGCAGCAAAAACTTCTGTTTAGTTAATCTCTAGCAGTTGCGGCTGCTGCCAGGCGACAGTCTGGCAGCAGCGGTTTTGCTGTCAAGCAGAACGGGAGGCCAATGAGTGCATCAGCGATAAAGCTATCAAAGGTGTCAAAGCGCTACGGGAAACGGCGCGTTTTGCATGACGTTTCCTTCGAGGTGCATCAGTCTGAGCTCTGTGCCCTTGTCGGTGCAAACGGTGCGGGCAAAAGCACGCTTATTAAAATCGTCTTGGGTCTCTGCGAGCCATCGTCGGGGAGCGTGGAGCTCTTTGGAGGCAAATCAAAGAGAGAGCTTAGCCTGATGCGGACGCGTGTCGGCTATGTGCCAGATTCCAGCGGAGCATACCAGTCCCTCAGTGCGGTTGAGAATCTTCGGATCCGATGTGCGGAATGGGGGCTTGATGAGAAACGTGAGGTTCCTCGCGTTTTGAGTCTAGTTGGACTGGACGTCGAAGAGAAAAAGAGCGTAAGCAGTTTTTCTCTGGGAATGAAACGGCGGCTGGATATAGCTACGGCTTTGTTGGGTGACACTGACCTGCTTATTTTTGATGAGCCAGCAAACGGTTTGGACCCGCTGGGCATCGAGAGTATATGGGCCCTTATCGGTCGATTGAATCGAGAACAGGGTAAGACCATGCTCATCTCTAGCCATGATTTGGATGAGTTGGCATCAGTTGCAACAAGTTGCGTGTTTATTCATGACGGCGAACTGCTGAAAAAGGAATCGATGGACGTCATAAGGGATGAGGCGTCGTCCCTAAAAGAGTATTACAGGCGCTTGATGAAGGCGGTCTCGCTATGAAGCGGGCGATTCATCCCATAAAGGCAGATATGATGCGTTTGCACAGGATGTTTCCGGCGAAGTTTGGTCTTGCGCTTATTCTGGCGTTCGGCCTTCTCTTCGGTGTCTTTCTAAAAAACGGAACAACGTTGCTCGCCTTTGGCAATAGCGTTTTTGGGGAGGATATTGGTTTCTGCTGGAATGTAATCGATCCTTCTGCACCCGATGAGTCCCTTGTGCGCAGTGCTTTTGCCGGCACGTCTCTGTTCGTTCCGCTCATCGTTTGCCTGGCGATTTTACAGGAGCGCGGCTATGAAGAGGGACACCGAATTTCTTCAGCAAGAGGTCTTACCCGCTTTAATGGGGTCCTAGCACATGTGCTTTCGTCTGCTTTAATAATTGGCGCAGCATATAGTGCGCTTTGCCTTCTTCTTTTTGCAATAGCGATAACACGTGGAGGGCAAAACTATGCGCATAGCATGCTGGCTGCATTTTTGCCCGCAATGATAATCAACGCCGTATTGGTGATATCGGTTGCGTTGGAGACGGTAACCATCTATCGGATTACAAGCAGCGCTGTATTTAGCGGGGCTGTGATAATAATCGGATTTGTCATGAGCTTGACGCTCTACGGAACTTACCTTCAGGCGCCCATACCGTCCTTGCGATGGATTTTCCTTCTTCCGGGGCCGTATCTTGGAGTCGGAAGTGCTCTTGGGTATAGCGATATGAGGCAGCTGACACTTCTGGGATATGGCGTGGCAGCCAGCTGTCTATCGGTATTGATTTACGCTCTCGTGAGCTTTCGCGCTGGGGGTGTGTTCAATGGCTTGTCAGATTAAAAGACTTCTCCAGTCAGAATGGAAGCGTGCGAGCAAATGGGCGTACGCCTTAATCCTGGTAATTTATGCGTGCATGGTGGTATTGCAGCTTAATTCTTTCCCGATGTGGTTCTGTAGCCTCCGTGAGAACAGTTTCTTGGGCTTTTTCCCAGACCCGACGCTTCGGCTATCGGCAGAGGATGTCCTTCTATTTGGTAATGCAGGGGTTTTTCGCGGTCTGCTTTTCAACGTAGCCCCGTTGGCTCATGCATTGTTCTTTCCGTTCATCGCGGCTTGCATTGTGCCGCGCTTCGTCAGTTCGGGCTTTATTGAGGAACCGTGGGGGTTGTCGGAGGCTCGGGGAGGGAAGCGTGTGTGCGCTATCGTTGCTCGAGTGGTGCTGTCTTCTTTTGCCCTTTTGGACGCGTTTATCCTGTCGAGTGTCGTTTTGTACTGTCTTAACTGCGTAATCGTTCTGGATGCTCAGCAGTATTTCAACCTGCATGTATTTTGCTATCGACTTGTTCTTGCTGCCGCTGCCTGCCTTGCATACGTGGTCTCTTGCGTGATCGCTGTTTCCTATTTTGGGTCCGGCTTCGGTCCGATTGGCATGCTGTTGCTTGTCAACGTTGTAGCGATCTACATACAGATCGGGGCCAATTCCATGCTTCCGCTTCCAGCCTCGATGCTCATGTGGATTTGTGGCGTGACCCCGTTGGGGAATAGTCAATGTATTTCGATTCTAATTGACTGCCTAATAAACGTAGCAAGCGTTTTTGCCATTTGCTTTACCGTCGACCGATTGCGGTCGAGATTTCTTTGATTGCTTGTGAGGGATAAACATATGAGACCGTCTCAATACAACCTGATTGAAAACCGTGGCGAAAGGACGCTGGTGATGAATGCGAAGACCGGTGCGATCCTTTCGTTAGATAAGCAGCATGCAGAAAGAATGTGCCGCATGGTATCGGGAAGCGAATGGGAGCCAGATGAATTGTGCGAAGCGTTGCTTCAAGGAGGGATGCTGTTAGAAGATGATCGTGACGAAAAGGAGGAAATGAAGGCGATAGGCCGTCTTGTTCGGTTTTCTGATCGCTCTCTCGGCATGACGATAGCCCCGACATTGGAGTGCAACTTCTGTTGCCCATACTGTTATGAAAAGGGGCAACGCAAAACGACAATGACTCCGGAGGTCGAAGACCGACTTGTTTCATTCGTGAAAGAGCGTTCACGGGGACTGAGCGAGTTTGACATCAGTTGGTATGGTGGAGAGCCGCTGCTACAAGTCGATAGAATTCAGCGACTCACAGAGCGTATAAAGGGGGTCCTTAATCCGGAGTGTTCCTATGCAGCATTCATTGTCACAAATGGGTATCTTCTGACGCCAGAAGTGGCTGCGGCTCTCGCGGCTTGTGACGTCAAGATGGCTCAGGTGACTTTGGACGGTTCTCGACAAGATCATGATTCCCGGCGAATCTTGCGGAACGGACAGCCGACATACGATGCGATTCTAGACAACGTTTCTAAAGTCACCCAGGTAGTGTCGAGAAAGTTGGTGTAGAGCCCGATCCGAACCGAGTCGGCCCGGCGT
>URDE01000052.1:0-11936 GCA_900546525.1 uncultured Collinsella sp. | reverse complement strand
TGCGGTCGCAAATAACGTTGGTCAACATGCCCGACATGCTGCTTGCCAAAATGTTATCCATGAGCTGCTCGTGCGCCAAAATCAAATCCATGGCATCGTCCAAAATCGCGTGTCGAAGCGCGCGCACGTCCTCGGCAGACACTGCGCCGGCCTCATCGGGCTGTTTTTGCGGCAAGCCCGTCATAAGCTCATCGATATAAAAGGCAAAGTAATCGTTTTTATCGCGAAAGTGCTTATAGAACGTCGTGCGACGAATCAGGGCACGGTCGCAAAGCATAGCAACCGTCAAATCCTCAAACCGATGCTCTTCCAAAAGCTCGGTAAAGGCATCGAACAGGGCACGATAGGTTTTCTTGATGCGAAGGTCCATCCGTATCGCCATCCTCAAGGCGTAGACAGCATTCCTTAATTTGTCGCATATCTTACACCTGTACCGTCCGTTCGCTATTGGCGCCCCCTCCCTGGTTGAAACATAACGCTTACCGGAAAGTTCGGCACCGCCAAAGGTTGCGGGTATACTAGATACGTTATACCAACAACGGCAGGCGCAAAACGCCGCTGCCATTCGAAACGGAGACATCATGCTTCCCGTCATCATCGGTATCGTTGTTGTCGTTGTGATCGTCTGCGCCATCGCCGGCATCTACAACAACATGGTCACCAAGCGCAATCGCATCGATAACGCCTGGCAGAACATCGACACGCAGCTGCAGCGCCGCAACGACCTGATCCCCAACTTGG
Source organism: uncultured Collinsella sp. (assembly GCA_900546525.1). GTDB lineage: Bacteria > Actinomycetota > Coriobacteriia > Coriobacteriales > Coriobacteriaceae > Collinsella. Next base: position 11,195 of record URDE01000052.1, on the reverse strand, counting down.
TCGAGACCGTCAAGGGCTACGCAAAACACGAGCAGGACACGCTCGCCGCCGTGGTCAACGCGCGCAACGCCGCCGTGAGCGCCACCACCCCCGAGGCCAAGATGGAAGCCGACAACGTGCTGACCGGTGCGCTGCGCCAGCTCTTTGCCGTGGCCGAGGCCTACCCCGACCTTAAGGCGAACACCAACTTTACGCAGCTCCAGGCATCGCTCGAGGACACCGAGAACAAGGTGAGCTACGCACGCCAGAGCTACAACGATTGCGTGCTCAGCTACAACAACGCCATCCAGACGTTCCCGGCTGTTATCTTTGCCGGCATCTTCCAGTTTAAGGAGCGCCAGGGCTTCGAGGCAGCTGAAGCCGCCCGCCAGGCACCGACCGTCAAGTTCTAGTGAGCCGTTGACGCATCCACAACCGTTTTTGCATAAACCGCCCCGTCGAATGCATACTTCGACGGGGCGGTTACTTTTTGCCCGAAGGTACCCCCAGGGGCGGCGTGCAAATTTTGGAGTTTTCAGCATCCCGGAACCCACAGGGTAGGAACGGGCCCACAGAGCCGCGTTGAAAACCCTGATTCTGAGCCCTCAGCGCCTCAGAGATCGCTCATTTTTTTACAGGATGCGGCTCATGGCGCCTGACTTTCGTCCAAAACCAGTATGCAGGCACCCTCGACCGCTGAAAACTCCCAAAAATGCACGCCCCGCCCCACCCCAGGCGAGCGGCAACCGAAAAAACGTGCACGTCCCCTCTTCGGCTGCAACTACGGCAAAGCCCTAACAGCCAAATAAAAGGCGCGGCCAATAGGCCGCGCACCATCTCCCCTACAGCCCAGTAACCTCCTGGCAAGGAATGCAGAGCACTCGACCGAGGCGGACCGGCCTATCTCCCGGCGCATTCCACAGGACGAAAGAACCTCCGCCGCACGTAGTGCGCAGCGGAGGTTCTTTCATGTCCGAGGACGCGCCGGGAGATAGGCCGGTCCGCCTCGGTCAGGGCTTGATGAGAATTACGAAGCCAGGTTACGCGACGGTGTAAACCCAGTTGTGCTTATCCTCGACAGCACCGGACTGAATACCAGTCAGGGTCTCGCGAAGCTTCTTCATCACGGGGCCGATCTCGGTGCAGCCAGCCGGGAAGGTCACGGTCTCGTCGGCGCCATAGACCTTGTTGTCGATCTCGCCCACCGGGGAGATGACGGCAGCGGTGCCGCACAGACCGCACTCCACAAAGGTGCCGGCCTTGACCTCGGCCCACTCGACGGGGCGCTGGTCAACGGTCATGCCCAGGTCCTGAGCGACCTGAACGAGCGAGCGACGGGTGATGGAGGGCAGGATGGAATCGGTGTGCGACTGCGGAACGACGAGCGTGCCGTCCTCCTTCACGAACAGAACGTTCGCGCCACCTGTCTCCTCGACATAGGTGCGGGACTCGGAGTCGAGATACAAGTTCTCGGCATAGCCCTCGCGGTGAGCCTCCATCGTGGGCTTAAGGGACATGGCGTAGTTCAGGCCGGCCTTGATGTTACCGGTGCCGTGCGGTGCAGCGCGGTCGTACTCGGAAACGCGCAGCTTGACGGGCTTGAGACCACCCTTAAAGTACGGACCGACCGGGGTCACGAGAATACGGAACGTGTACTCAGGAGCGGGAGCCACGCCAATCACGTCACCGGAGCCGATCATAAACGGACGCACGTACAGGGTCGCGCCGGAGCCAAAGGGCGGAACCCAGGCGGCGTTGGCAGAAACGACCTGCTTGACGGCCTCAACGAACTTGTCCTTGGGGAACGGGGGCATCTCGAGGCGCTGGGCAGAGTTATACATGCGCTCGGCGTTCATGTCGGGACGGAAGCAGACGATGCTGCCGTCCTCGGCGGTGTAGGCCTTCAGGCCCTCAAAGACCTCCTGGCAATAATGGAAGATGCCGCCGCACTCGGAGACATGCAAGGTGTGGTCGGTGGTCAGGCCGCCCTCGTCCCACTCGCCGTCCTTCCAATGAGCCTCGTAGCTGTAATCGGTCTTCATGTAGCCAAAGCCGAGGCTACCCCAATCGATATCCTTCTTCTCGACAGTCATATGTCGCTCCTTACATACACAGTTGCATACTCGCGAACTCGCACGCAAGGACCGAGGCCGACCGCGTCGCAACGTCGCACGCCCGGAGCGTAGAGCCGGACGGGACACGCGAACGGCATCAAAGCCAATGGCACGTCGATTCGCATGCACGAGATTGTACTCCGCACGCGCGTCGGATAAAACGTTTTTCTTTAACTAACTAAAGTATTTTCATTTGACCGAAACTAAAGAGGCCCGCCACCGTAAGCGGTGACGGGCCTCAACTGCACGGTCTGCGCGCTGGCTCGAGCTACGCGTTCTTTTTGCCCAGCTTAGCCTTAACCAGGCCGACCACGGTCGGGATGATCGACACGGCGACAATGCCGATAATCAGCAGCTCAAAGTGCTCCTGCACAAAGGGAATGCCGCCAAAGAAGTAGCCCAGCAGCGTAAAGAGCGTCGACCAGGTAATGCCGCCCAGCACGTTAAAGATGACAAAGTTGCGCCAGTGCATACCGCCCATGCCGGCGATAAAGGGCACGAAGGTGCGGATAAACGGAAAGAAGCGGCCCAGGAAGATGGCCAGGTGGCCCCACTTATCCAAGAAGTCCTCGGACTTTTTGATGCGCTCGGGCGTCATGGCCTTTACCTTGCCCGAGGCGATGATCTTGCGGCCAAAGAAGTGGCCGATCATAAAGTTGCACTGATCGCCCAGGATGGCTGCGGCCCATGCGGTGGCCAGCAGGGCCACGATGTTAAAGCCACCGTTGTGGGCAAAGAAGCCCGAAGCAAACAGCAGCGAATCGCCAGGGAGAAACGGGAAGAACACCACGCCTGTCTCGATAAAGATAATCAGGAACACGCAGCCATAGGCCATAAGCGGGCCGGCGGCGATCCAGCTGGCAATCGCGGTGCGCGGATCCTTAAGCAGCTCGGCGATAAAATTGATGAAACCCATGAAGTAAAACCTCTCAGTTGTGGGCGCGGATACGTCCAAGTTGACCAGTATACGGTTGCGGCGCGAGCACGGGCCAAACCCCTCAAAAGTCTTACTTCATTACCAGCAAGTTTGCATAACTGACACCTGTCACGCAAAGCCGCCAAGATTGTTCTTCCTAATTCCTAGCGAATCGCTATACTTTATTGAATCGCATTGCCATGGCGCTAAGGGAGGGCGGCCGGTGAGCTTTATCAATACCATTCGCGAGGACATCAAGACCGTCCAGGCGCAAGACCCCGCCGCGCAAAACGGTCTGGTCATCTTCCTTTCCTATCCTGGCCTGCACGCCAAGTGGAACCACGTACCCGAGCATTGGCTCTGGGAGCATGGACATCGCTCGCTCGCCCGTGTGCTCTCGCAAATCACCCGCCACATCACCGGCGTCGAGATTCATCCCGCCGCACAAATCGGCAAGCATTTCTTTATCGACCACGCCATGGGGGTCGTCATCGGCGAAACCACCATCGTGGGCGACAACTGCGTGCTCTACCAGGGCGTTACGCTCGGCGGCACCGGCAACGAGACCGGCAAGCGCCACCCCACCCTGGGCAACAACGTCACCGTGGGCACGGGCGCCAAGGTGCTCGGCAACATTCGCATCGGCAACAACGTCAAGATCGGCGGCAATTCGGTCGTCGTCAAGGACGTACCCGACAACTGCACCGTCGTGGGCGTGCCGGGACGCATCATCAAGCGCAACGGCTGCCGCGTGTTCGAGGAGAGCTTCGATGCCAAGCAGCATCGCGAGTACATGCCCGACGCCGCCGCCGAGCAGTCCGCGCTCAACCGTCAGGGCATCACCGAGAACGCCCGCCGCGTCAAGGAACTCGAGCGAGAGGTGGCCGAGCTCAAAACCCTCGTCGCCAAGCTCGTGGACGAACGCTAGAGCCGGACGGCCACCGACAACATTGACGCCAACGCAAAGGCGCGCCAGAGGATTCACCCCCGGCGCGCCTTATTTGCGATGTGACAAAGGGACTGTCCCTTTGTCACATTATGCGAACTGACTCAGATAGAGGTCGGCGTAGGCACCCTCGGCAGCCAGCAGCTCCTTATGCGTACCCTGCTCGATAATGTTGCCGTGATCCATGACCAAGATCAGGTCGGCATCTACGATCGTCGACAGACGGTGCGCGATCACAAAGCTCGTACGCCCACGCATGAGCGCGTCCATGGCGCGGCCGATGGCGAGCTCGGTGCGCGTGTCCACACTCGACGTCGCCTCGTCCAGGATGAGAATCGCCGGGTTGTTGAGCAGCACGCGCGCAATGGTCAGCAGCTGGCGCTGACCCTGGCTAATGCTCTCGGCATCGTTGGCCACGCGCGTGTCATAGCCCTGCGGCATGGTGCGCACAAAGAAGTCGACCTGCGCGGCGCATGCGGCCGCCACGATCTCCTCGCGCGTCGCCTCGGGGCAGCCATAGGCGATATTCTCGGCAATCGTTCCGTCGAACAGCCAGGCATCCTGCAACACCATGCCAAACTGCTGGCGCAGCTCGCCACGATCCATGCGGCTCGTGTCCACGCCGTCGAGCGTAATGCGCCCGCCGTCAATCTCGTAGAAGCGCATGAGCAGGTTGATGAGCGTGGTTTTGCCCGCGCCCGTGGTTCCCACCACGGCGATCTTCTGGCCCGGCTCGGCGGTAAACGACACGTCGCGCATGAGCGGCTTGTCGGGCGCGTAGCCAAAGCGTACATGCTCAAAAGCGACACGGCCCTCAACGCGACCCGGCAGCCTGGCGGCCTCGCCCGGCTGCGGATCCGCCTCCATCTCGGGTTCATCGAGCAGGTCGAACACGCGCTCCGCACTCGCCAGCGCGCTCTGCAGCGAGTTGAAGGTAAACGACAGCTGCGTCATGGGCTCAGATGCCTCGTAGATAAACTGGAAGAACGCCTGGAACACGCCGACGGTCATGTGGCCGGCAACCAGCATACTGCAGCCCACAATCGCAATCACGATCTGTGCCAGGCGGCCGATAAAGCGCACCGCGGGGCCGACGGCGTTAATCATGAAGTCGGCCTTGGCACTCACGCGTGCCAGCTCGTCCGAGGCCTGGTGTACCTCGGCAGAACTTTGGCGCTCGCGGTTAAACGCGCGAATCACCAGACGGCCCGAGTAGCCTTCCTCAACCGCGCTCGTAATCCTTGACACCCACTCCTGGCGCTCACCGGTTACGTCATGCGTGCGGCGCGAGACCACCTTGGTCACCAACAGCGACAACGCCGTAAAGAACAAAAAGACGAGCGTGAGCGGCACGCTAAACACGAACATCACGCTCACGGCGCCCACCACGGTACCGATCGACACCAGAAGCTGCAGCAAGCCGCGCTGCATGCTCTCGGACATCTTGTCCAAGTCGTTGGTCGCACGGCTGACGACCTCACCGGGACGATGCGCGTCAAAGTAGGCAAGCGGCAGACGGTTGAGCTTTTGCGCGATGCGGTTACGCAGACGCAGGTTGAGGCGTTCGGCCACGCTCGACATCAAAAAGCTCTGGAGCGCGTAGAACGAGGCAGCAGCCGTCCAGATCATAAAGTAGATGAAGATAGTCCTGCCGCAGTTCTCCCAGGTGATGTTGAAGGTAGTGTCGTTGGCAAACGCCAGCTTTACATGTCCCCACAGCTCATCGATGACGCGGGCGCTGTACGCCGGCGCCGCGGTGTTAAAGATGACATAGAACACAATGCTCGCGAACACGATATAGAAGCGCCAATGGTCGCCGGCAGCCTCACTCCACAGACGGCGTACCGTCGCCCAGGTGTCACGGGGTTTCTCGTCCTCGTCCTCGTCGTCCACATCGCGCATGCGCTCTGCCTCAGCGCGGGCGCGCTCGTCCTCGGCGCGCTCGTTTTCCTCGTAGAGCGCTTGACGGCGAGCCTCGCGTTCGGCTGCAGCCTTGGCGGCATCGTCCAGACCGGGCGCGACCGCCGTCTCCTCAGCCGTCCCTGCTGCTACGACGTCATCCACGACGCCCTGCTTCTTGAGCTCCTCGGTCATGCTACTCACCTCCCTTCATCTGCGATTCCGCGATAGCACGGTACACCTCGCAGGTTTCCATGAGCTCGTCGTGCGTGCCTAGACCCACGACCTCGCCATCCCTGAGCACCACGATCTGGTCGGCATGCAGAATGGTCGAGATGCGCTGCGCGATGATGAGCACCGCAGCGTCACGCGTCTCGTCTTGCAACGCATGGCGCAGGGCGGCATCGGTCTTAAAGTCCAGGGCCGAAAAACTGTCGTCGAAGATATACAGGTCGGCATGCTTCATGAGCGCACGGGCGATGGCCAGACGCTGGCGCTGGCCGCCCGAAAAGTTCGTGCCGCCCTGCGCCACCGGGGTATCGAGCCCCTGCGGCTGATCGAGCACAAAGGTGCTCTGGGCAACCTTGAGCGCGTGAAGCATGTCGGCCTCAGTCGCGTCTTCGTTGCCAAAGCGCAGGTTGCTTGCCACGGTGCCAGAGAACAGCCACGCCTTCTGCGGCACGTAAGCGATATGCCCGCGAATCTCGTCTTGCGAAAGATCGCGCAGATCAACGCCGTCCAGGCGAATGGCGCCCTTGGTGGCATCGTGGAAGCGCAGTAAAAGCTTGGCCACCGTCGATTTGCCCGAGCCCGTCGAGCCGACGATAGCGGTCGTCTGACCGCGGCGACAGGTAAAGTTCAGATCGCACAGCGTGTCCTCGTCGGCATCGTCGAAACGAAACGACATGTGGTCGAACACGGCCACCGCGCCGGCCCCATCTGCGAACTCAGGCGCCCCGTCGCCCAGCGTAGCCTTGCCGTCCACAATGCTCGGCTCAATCTCCAACACCTGTTGCGCGCGGTTGAGGCACGCCGCAGCGCGCGGAAGCGTCAGAATCACCATCTGCGCCATCATCACAAAGAAAAGGATCAGGATCGCGTATTCCAGTACGGCCGAGATGCTGCCGATTTGCATGGCATGGGCGCCCACGCGGTTGCCGCCCACCCACAGCACCGCCACCTCGGCGATGTTCATCAAAAAGAAGCTGGAGCTGTCGAGCCCCACAAACAGGTGGTTGACCTTAATGGCGTTGTCCGCGTAATCGCTAAATACCTCGTCCAGGCGCTGCTCCTCGTGGCGCTCCTTATTGAAAGCGCGGATGACGCGAACGCCCACGATGTTCTCGCGCAGCACCACGTTCATACGGTCGATAAAGCTCTGAAGGCGCATAAAAATCGGCGCGGCGTTAGCCACCGTAAAGACCGCCGCCACCAGCACAATCGCAACCACCACGCCCAGCAGCGTTCCCATGGCGGGATCGATGAACCAAGCAAAAATGATGCCCGCGACGGCCAAGAACGGCACCGGCAGCACCAACTGAATCGTCTGCAGGATAGCCTGCTGAATCACGTTGATGTCGTTGAGTGAGCGTGTGATCATCGATCCCGTGCCAAAACGCTCAAAATCGCTGGCAGCGAGCTCGAGCGATTTGTCGTACACGGCATTGCGGATATCGCAGGCCACGTTGGCGGCCAGGCGCGCCGAAAGATAGCAGCCCAGCACCGTGCCGCCGCTAGCCATGCTGGTCGCAATAAACATGTATAGGCCGTTGCGTAAAATGTAGTCGACATCGCCCGTGGTAATACCGGTGTTGACCATGTTCGCCAGCATCGTGGGAACCAGCAGCGTACCGACGTTATCCACCAGCAGTACCAGCAGCGTCACTGCGACAAGCCCTCGATAGGGCTTCAAAAACCTCATTAGCAGTCGCACGACTCCCCCTCACGTCGATCTTGGATCTGACTTTCAGCTGCCACCTGCCGCTTAAATGTCTCGCACTCGTCACCGAGCACCTGAGAAAATTTGCCGATCAAGCGCATAATCTCGCGTTGCTCACACGGCTCAAGCGCGCCAAAGGCTCGCTGCTCGGCCTTGAGTGCCGGCAGCGCATAACGCTCGGCAAATCGCCTGCCCTCTTCGGTCAGGCTCACAACCTTGTTCTTGCGGCTGCCTTCGGCAAACTCCAGCGTGGCGAAACCCCGCGCCGTCAAGGTTTTAATGGCCGAGTTTATGGTCTGTTTGCTATAGAACCATTCGCTTGTCAGACGACTTACAGCAATGCTACCGCCCGCCGTGCTGGTGTCGACGAGCATCCAATAGGCGCAGTCCGAAAGACCGCAGGTGCGCGCGAACTCCGAATAGATACGGTCAAGCCCGTTGAGCATCCGGTCGAAATCGACCAGCGTAACCGCGCTATCCATCTATCCCACCATTCGATTGTCCGAGTTTTGACCAATTTATATTTCTAGATTAGTCCAAGTTTTGACTATCGTCAATAAGCTCGATATATATGGCCGGTCTGCATTGCATATCGACAAAAAAAGACCGCCGGCGCGGGGGCGGCGCCGGCGGTCACGCGAGAATAGCGATGTATTTGCCCGTTAGGCAGCGACGGCCTCGTAGACCGTTGCGCCCGCAAAGCTGTCGTGCAGGCTCTTGCCGCAGATCCAAGGCAGCTCGACGACCTCGCAGACCGTGTTGACCAGCTCGGAACAGTCAGTAAAGTGGCCCTTATCGTTGAGGGCCTCGCAATCCTGAACACGCCAATAGCCATCGGTGTGCGTGATGTAGTACTCGTGATCGTTGATCGACACGAAAGCGCGCGTCTTGGAACGCAGCAGCTTCAGAAATCCTTCGAAGTCAGTCTCGACGACATCTCCAGCCTGGAACATGATAGTTACCTCCTGGCCCAGCGCCACCACAGCGCATTGATAAACGTTGGTACCCCTTTAGTAAAACCTTTATCAACGGATATGCGCCCATGTTTTAGGCAAGTGGTAAAAAACCGCAGGGTAGACGGGATAAAACGTTTAACCATCTCATTAGCTTCTCACATTCTTGCCGCAGTTTTATGCAAGCCGACTTTTCCGATTGGTGGCTATTGCTGTTTGGGGCCCTCTGCACGATTACGGCTACGGCACGACGGGTAAGAACGGAGCATCTGCAACGTCATCGCTAGGAGAACCCATGGAGACCATCGAAGCGCTCATCCATCGCCGTAGCTGCCGCAACTACAGCGATCGCCCCGTCGAGGCAGAAAAGCTCGCACGCATTATCGAGGCAGGCCAGTACGCGCCGAGCGGCATGGGACGTCAGCCGGTCACGTTTGTCGCCGTTACCGATCCCGCGACCGTCGAGCGTCTCTCGCAGCTCAACGCCCAAGTTATGGGCAGCGATGGCGATCCCTTCTACGGGGCCAAGACTGTTGTGGTAGTGCTCGTCGACCGCAGCGTGCCCACGCACCTGGAAGACGGCTCGCTCGCCATGGGCAACCTGCTTAACGCAGCCTATGCGCTGGGCGTCGATTCGTGTTGGATCCACCGCGCGCACGAGGTCTTTGACTCACCCGAGGGACTGGAACTGCTGGCCAAGTGGGGTCTGCCCGCCGACGGAAGCCTGCGCGGTGTGGGCAACTGCATTCTGGGCTACGCCGAGGACGCACTCCCCAAGGCCAAGCCTCGCCGCGACAACGTGGTGTATGTTCCGCCGTTCTAACGAACGGCGGACCCGTTGACGCTGCGCGAGCCGCATTAACGCCAATCTGACGTTCAATTTCGAGGGCGCGACCAAAAGGTCAGCGCCCTCTCATTTCACGTCACCTTGGCGCAAATGCGGCCCGCTCGCTGTTGGTGCCTGACATCGAGTGAGCCACTGTCTTGGGCAGCTAAAAGGCCCCGTCCCATATTTGCTGCCCCACTCGCAACTTATCTTGCCGATGGAGTTGTCGTCGTTTCGTTCGTGTGAGTCGTTTTGGCGCCGTCGCCTTGTTCGTCCTCGTCCTTTTGAGCATCGGCAATGGTGGCAGCAGCTGCGACCATACCGCGCTGGGGCGCCACACCCGTCTGGTCTCGTGCGCCTTCAACAAGCTCCGTGCCAACATGCGCGAGCTCGGGCGATTTGAACATCGTGCCCAGGCTCGCGCCGCCGCCGGCATAGCCAAGCGCCGCGAGCGCGATGACAATCACCGCAACAACGACCGCGATCGGAACGTAGCGATGCCAGCCTGCAGGATTGAGGCCGCTGCGGCGGGCAGCACCGCGGCTAATGTAGCCAAGCGTGCCATCGTGCTTGAGCTTTGAGCCCACCACGCGCCTTCGTCCCCATAACGAGGATTCGGCCTGCATGGCCAAGCGAGCGCTTGCCGAAGGATAGCCATATTTTGTGCGCTTGAACGAGCCGTCGAACCCCGAGGCGCTTTTGCCCCACGTCCGCGAAGTCGTACGTCGGCTGACCGGCGCCGCACTTCGCTTTGTTCGGTTCGGTTTTGAAGTCTCCGCCATACTCCCCCGCACGCCGTAACACAATCGAAACAATGCTTCTTTGGACTGTAGCACATGCGACGCACGCGGTCACGGCGCCTCGCTCAGCGGTCGTTGTCCTTCAGCAGGCGCCATAAAGTCGTGCGGCTTATACCGAGCACCTCTGCCGCACGTGTCCTGTTGCCGTGAAGGTGCTGCAGGACCAACCGCGCGATATCGCGCTCGGTATCGGCCAGTGGACGCAAGATATACAGATCGCTATCGAGCGTCGGGGCACCAAAGGTCGCGGTCTTGATAACGTCCTCCTGGGCGAGCACCTCTTTCGCCACGGCACGCTCCACCGTTCCCGCCCCCACTAATATATAGAGTCGTTCAGAGACTTCACGCAGCTGCAAGTAGTTGCGGGGCCAACGGTACGCATCGAGCGTCTCTACCGCGGCGGCGGACAACATGGGGGCACCCGTCTTAAACATATCTGCCAGATACTTCAGGTAGCACGCAGTCTTTTTCGACGCGCCGCCCTGCTCGGCAATGGCAGGCGCCACGCTCACTGCACATGCCAAGCGCTCGGTCACAAAGGCAGCCTGGTCGCTTTCGCCACCACCCGGCATATCGTTTGCCGTCAACACCACATGGCAACGAGTTGCGAGCGCCGTGTCGATCATTGCGGACACGAGCTCGCGCAGGCGCTGGGGGCCAACCGCGTTCCAGCCCTCAATGCAAAGGGTCAGCCCTGTTTGGAACAACGGCGATTCGGCGCTTTTGAGCACATGGCGCCAACCGCGATCGGTGAGTTCATCGAGCGCGACGGAAACAAAGGGCTGATCGGCAAAAGGACCGTCCAGATAGAGGCGCTTGGCGA
>URDE01000051.1:0-12131 GCA_900546525.1 uncultured Collinsella sp. | reverse complement strand
CCGAGGACGTCAGGATGATGGTGAGCGCGAGCGGGCCGTTGCCGCCGAACATGCTAATCCACATAAAGGCAGTGACTGCCACGGGTACGCTGTACTCGAGCACGATGCCGCAGACAAGGTTGGGGTTGGAGCCAAAGAACAGTGAGCCCATGGCATACGCCGCGATGGGGATGACCACGGCCGAGACAAATAACGCCAAAATCAGATGCAGGGGACGATGGAACACCTCAGCCACCTGGTGAAAGGTGTTGCTGAGCGCACCCTGAAACGTCATAAAGGCAAACAAGGTGGGAACGATGGGCTTGAGAACGCCGATCTGCTGAGGAAAGAGCACGCCGAGCGCCACGCAAATCGGAACGATGACCTGCATATGCCCCGCGAGAAATTTGCCCAGTCCAACCCATTGCTTCATATGCTCTTGTGACTCCCTTTGCTCGTGAATCCGTTTTGAATGGATATGCTAGACGCTTGCATGCGCCCGTGCGGCTGAAACGTTCGATTATTTCGAGGGTATTACCGCCCTCGTTTATCGAAACCACGGCGTGCTGGACGTTGTGCGTCCGCGCTGCACGGTATAATAAATCCGTTCAACAGATCTGCCTGCCGAAGCGGGCATACACAGAGGACTCATCGCTATGAACCGTGAGAGGTATCGCGGCGACCTGCCCCTATCGGGGGTGGGCGCCTATGTCATCGCTTAAGACGACGCATCGCTGGGCGGTCGCTCAGCAAAACCCCGAGCTCGAAAAGAAGCTTTCGGCTGGCCTGGGCATACCCGGGCTGGTGGCGCGCATTATGGTTGCGCACGGCATTACATCCATCGAGGAAGGCCAGCTGTTTTTGACGCCTTCGCTCGATCGCGACTGGGCGGACCCACTCGTTATTCCGGGCATGGCGGTCGTCGCCGACCGCGTTGAGCGTGCTATTCGCAGCCACGAGCGTATCGCCGTCTTTGGCGATTTTGACGTCGACGGCATTACGTCGACTTGTCTGTTGACCGAGGCGCTACGTTCGTTTGGCGCCAACGTCACGCCGTTTATTCCGCACCGCTTTGACGAGGGCTACGGTCTGTCGCGTGCGGCGCTCGACCGCGTCAACGAGCTCGCTCAACCCAACCTGATTGTGACCGTCGATAACGGTATTGCTGCCAAGGAAGAGGTCTCCTATCTGGAGAGCCTGGGGATCGATTTGGTGGTCACGGACCATCACGAGCCGTCCGACCAGGTACCGCAGGGCGTGCCCCTGACCGATCCCAAGCTCGAGGACGAGGGCCCCTCGCGCGAGCTTGCCGGTGCCGGTGTGGCGCTTAAGCTGGTGCAGGTCCTGGGCGAGCGTTTGGGCAAGCCGTCGTATTGGCGTTCGCTGATAGAGGTCGCGGCGCTGGGCACCGTGTCCGACATGATGCCGCTCACGCCCGAGAATCGCGCACTGGTCGCCGAGGGCATCCAGCAGATGCGCGTGACGGCCCGCCCCGGTTATATCGCGCTTGCCGCACTTGCCAAGGCCGACCTTTCTACCATTACGGCCGACGGCCTGTCGTTTTCGCTCATCCCTCGTCTGAATGCTGCCGGCCGCATGGCTGATCCCAAGCTGGCGCTCGACCTGCTGCTTGCCCACGACCCCATCGAAGCAAGCGCGCTTGCCGCCGAGCTCGAGGAAATCAATCGCCAACGCCGCGAGATCGAGGCCGAGCTTACGCGCGATGCCATGGCGAAGGTCGAGGAGACTTATGACGGCGGGCGCGCAATCGTCGTGGGCGGCGAGGGCTGGCACGAGGGCGTCAAGGGCATCGTGGCGAGCCGCCTGACCAACCGTTATCACGTGCCGGCGCTGCTTTTCTCGATCGAGGACGGTATCGCTCGCGGATCGGGCCGCTCGGTGGGCAAGGTCAACCTGTTCGACGCCGTCGAGCGTTGCTCCGACCTGCTGATTCGTCGCGGCGGGCATGCCGGTGCGGTGGGTGTGACCATCGAGGCGTCCAAGCTCGACGAGTTTCGCCGTCGCCTTTCGGCCGTGCTATCGGAGCTTCCTGCCGAGGACTTTGAGGACACAGACGAGGTTGCCGCCACCGTTGACCTCTCCGAGCTAAATATCGAAACCATCGAGCAAATTTCCCGTCTTGAGCCGTTTGGCCAGGGCAATAAGGTGCCGCTTCTGGCCGCCGAGGGCGTGACGATGTGCGATCGCGCCGTGGTGGGCAAAACCGGCGAACACATGCGCTTTGTGGCGACCGATGGCGCTGCGAGTGTGCCGGCCATCATGTTCCGCGTGCCGCAGATCGATAGGCTCATCAATTGCGACAGCGCCGTCGACGTGGTGTTCGAGGCCGTGGCCGAGCATTGGCAGGGACGTGTGAAGCCCAAGCTCATGATCAAAGATGTCTTGGTGCGCGATACCGCGGCGCCCAATATCGACGATCCGGCATGTGAGCTTCGCCGCGGCGTACAACCGGCGGACTCCGACCTGCGCCTGGAGTCGCGTAAGCGCGAGACGCTTGCCCAGCTTTCCTATACCGAGCTCACGCGCTCGCTCATTCACGGCTTTATCGGATCGAACCAGCCGCACCGCGCACAGGTCGAGGCGCTTGACGCCCTGGCCGACCACCAGAGCGTTTTGGCCGTTATGGGAACGGGTCGCGGCAAATCTCTGATTTTCCATGTACATGCCGCACGCGAGGCGGTCCTTCGCGGGCGTGCGAGCATCTTTGTCTATCCGCTGCGCGCACTCGTTGCCGACCAGGCCTATCACCTTTCCTCGACGATGGCCGCGCTCGGCATTGGCGTCGGCGTGCTGACCGGCGAGACCGTGGAGGCGGCGCGCGATGACGTGTTTGCCGGCCTGGCTTCGGGCCGCACCGGCATTGTTCTCACGACGCCTGAGTTCCTGTCTATCCATCGCGATCGCTTTGCGCGTTCTGGACGCATCGGCTTTGTCGTTATCGACGAGGCGCACCATGCCGGTCTTGCCAAAGGCGGCGACCGGAGCGCATACCTCGACATGCCCGATATCCTCAAAGCCCTGGGCGACCCCGTTGTCATGGCGGCAACGGCTACCGCGACGGCCCCGGTCGTGGCGGAGCTTGCTCGTGTATTGCCGATTACCAGGACGGTGGTCGACGAGACCGTTCGCGAGAACCTGCAGCTCGAGGACGACCGTGACCTTGCGAGCCGCGAAAATCGCCTGGTGTCGATCGTGGCGACGGGGGAGAAGACCGTTATCTACGTGAACTCGCGCGACCAGTCCGTGGCGCTTGCCAAGACGTTGCGCAAACGCGTGCCCGACTGTGCGACCCATATCGCGTTCTATAACGCCGGGCTTGCGCGCTCCGATCGCCGCCGTGTTGAGGAAGGCTTTAGAGACGGAAGTCTCAGCTGCATCGTTTCAACTTCGGCCTTCGGTGAGGGCGTTAACCTGCCCGATATCCGCCATGTCGTGCTCTACCACATGCCGTTTGGTGCGATTGAGTTTAACCAGATGAGTGGCCGTGCCGGCCGCGATGGACAGCCCGCCGTGATTCACCTGCTCTATTCGTCGCGTGACGCTCGTATTAATGAGCGCCTGCTCGATTGTTACGCGCCCGAGCGCGATGAGCTTGTCACGCTCTATCGAGCGCTGCAGACCATGTGGCGCTCCAACCGTGGCAAGACGGGGGACGATTCATTCTGCGCAAGCGATATCGACATTGCGCAGATGTGCCTTGCAATCGACGCGCGCACGCCGGTCGATGAGCGATCGGTTTCAAGCGGCCTGGGAATCTTCGAAGAACTCGGTTTTTGCCGGGTTTCGGGGTTTGACGATACGCGTCGCATCTCAATGGCGGAAAACCCCGGCCGCGTGCAATTGAGCAGGTCAATTCGCTATTTGGAGGGCTTGCGCTCGCGCATGGAGTTCTCGGCTTTCCGGAGTTGGGCGCTCGATACGTGCGCTTCTGATATGCTAGCCAAAGTTAACCGCCCGATCGTACCGCGGGCCTAGGGGAAGGGGACCTCGATGGATGCCGCAGCCCGTACCGCCCATGATTCCACCCTCCAGCCGTTTTCGGAGATGGAGCACTATGAGCATGCCGATGAGCTGCCGCCCGAGATTATGGCGGACAGCTACGACAAGCTGGAGCGTCTGTGCCTCAAATATATGAATGAGGACGACTTCTCCAAGGTGGAGCAGGCCTACTGCTTTGCCGCCGAGAAGCACTGCAACCAAAAGCGGCGCTCGGGTGAGATGTACATTAACCATCCCGTCGAGGTAGCTATCATTCTGGCTGACCTCAAGATGGACTGCGACGTGGTGTGCGCCGCGTTGCTGCACGATACCGTCGAGGACACCGAGACCTCGCTCGCCGATGTTTCCGGCCTGTTTGGCGATACGGTGGCTGAGCTCGTCGATGGCGTGACCAAGCTTACCAACATCGAAGTCGACAGCATGGACGAGAAGCAGGCGCTTACGCTGCGCAAGATGTTCCTCGCCATGTCCAAGGACATTCGCGTCATCATCGTCAAACTCGCCGACCGCCTGCATAACATGCGCACGCTTGCCGCCCTGCGCGAGGACCGCCGTCTGTTTAAGGCACGCGAGACCATGGACGTGTACGCGCCTCTGGCTGACCGCCTGGGCATGAGCTCAATCAAGTGGGAGCTTGAGGACCTGTCCTTCTTCTATTTGGAGCCCGATGCCTACCAGCGCATCTCGCGCATGGTAGCCGAATCGCGCGAGGTTCGCGAGCGTTATCTTGCCGAGACCATCAAGACACTCACCGATGAGCTCAATCGCATTGGTCTTGAGGGCTTTCAGATCAACGGTCGTTCCAAGCACTATTGGTCCATCTATCAAAAGATGAAGCGCAAGGGCAAGGAGTTCTCCGAGATTTACGACCTGGTGGCGCTGCGTGTCATCACTCATTCGGTGCGCGATTGCTATTCCACGCTTGGTGCCGTGCATACCTTGTGGCATCCCATGCCCGGTCGCTTTAAAGACTATATCGCCATGCCCAAGGTCAATAACTACCAATCGCTTCACACGACGGTTATCGGCCCCACGGCCCGTCCGCTCGAGATTCAGATTCGAACCTACGAGATGCACGAGCAGGCGGAGTACGGCATCGCCGCCCACTGGCTGTACAAGAAGTCGGGCAGATCGTCTGCCTCCAAGACCAACGATGCGCAGCGTCTAGACGACCAGATCAACTGGCTCAAACACTCACTCGACTGGGCGGCGTCTGACGAGATCACCGATGCCAAGGAATACCTGCACTCGCTGAAGGTCGACTTGTTTGACCAGGAGATTTTTGTCTTTACGCCCAAGGGCGAGGTCATGGCGCTTCGTGCCGGCTCTACACCGCTCGACTTTGCCTACGCCGTTCACACCGAGGTGGGCAACCACTGCGTTGGCGCTAAGATCAACGGTGCGGTGGCCCCGCTCACGCACGAGATCAAGACGGGCGACCGCGTTGAAATCCTGACCAACAAGAGTTCCAAGCCGTCGCGTGATTGGCTCAAGATCGTCAAGACGCCTTCCGCCAAGTCAAAGATCCGCCGTTACTTCGCCGCTGCGACCAAAGACGATGACGCTGCCGCCGGCCGCGATATACTGGCTAAGGACCTGCGCAAGCGCGGGTATGGCATCTCTACGCCGCGATCCACACGTGCACTTAATGCCGTGGCGGAGCAGTTTAACTACAAGCAGCTCGAGGACCTGTTCGCGGCCGTTGGCGCGGGCAAAGTCGCCCCACGTGCCGTGGGCAACAAGGTCGAGCAAATCTTGGACCCCAAGCCCGAGGAGCAGCTCACCAAGACCGAAGCCATTGCCGAGGTCGTCAAGCAGCCTGCCCGCGGCTCCAACCGCAAGCCGCAAAAGCGTGGCAAGAGCGCAAGTAACGGCATTATCGTCAAGGGCGAGAGCAACAGCGGCCTGCTGGTCCGTCTGGCGCATTGCTGCAATCCGGTGACGGGTGACGATATCGTCGGCTTCATCACGCGTGGCCGCGGCGTCTCGGTGCATCGCGCCAACTGCCCCAACGTCAAGGGCCTCATGGAGCATCCCGAGCGCATGATTGACGTAGAGTGGGATGGTGCTGCCGATACGCTTTTCCAGGTCGAGATTGTGGTCGAGTGCCTGGATCGTATGGGCCTGCTCAAGGACGTCACCATCGCCATTGGCGATGCAGGCGGCAATATCCTTTCTGCCGCCACCTCGACCAACCGCGAGGGTATTGCGACCCTGCGCTTTATGGTCGAGATTTCGGATGCGAGTGGCCTGGATCCGCTACTGGCATCGATTAGCAGCGTCGACTCGGTCTATGACGCACGCCGTTTGATGCCTGGCGAGGGCGGGGCTCAGCTCAAGCGCCGCGTATAGGCGTAACGAGCGCGCGACAGTAATGATATTAGCTACGTTCGAGGCATCGTTTGATGCCTCGACGTTTATAGAAGGAGGGCGTACGCATGGACGCTGCGGCTTTGGACTTAACCCCTCGGGGTACGGCTTCGATTGAGGCGCTTGTAAACGGTCCCATTCAGACCAACAGTTACGCCGTGATTTCGAGTGGCGAATGCTTGATTATCGATCCCGCTTGGGAAGGTGAGAGCCTCGTTGCGCGTATCCAAGCCGAACGCCCTGGCGTGCATGTGCTCGGTTCCGTCTGCACGCACGGTCATGCCGATCATGTTGGCGGTGTAGCCGGAGTTCGGGCCGCCGTTGGCGCTGACGCCCTGTACGAGTTGTGTGTTAAGGATGCAGCTGTGCCGCATGCGAATATCGAGGAGCAACGAGCGATGTGGGGCATCGAGACGCCCGATCCGGGCGAGCCGACGCGGCTGCTTGCCGAGGGGGATACCATTGAGCTAGGCGACATTTGCCTGCAGGTTATCGAGGTGCCCGGGCATACGCCGGGCGGCATCGTTCTATTCGCCGCAACAGAGCAGGGAAATATTGCTTTCGTGGGGGACACGCTCTTTCCCAGCAGCCACGGCCGTACCGACCTTTCTGGCGGAGACGAGGCGGCGATTCTGCGCTCGCTCTCCAAGCTTGCCCGGCTTCTCCCGCCCGATACCGTTTGCCTAACCGGCCATGGCGATTCGACCACCATGGCACGCGAGCTCATGCAGAACCCTTTCATGCAGGTGTAGCTTTATAGTCGGCTTTTGAAGCACGAGAAGCGTCCAAACGTCAAGCTATTTTTTCCCAACGGGTCAATTTCGTAGGGCAAACGGTCAAAAAAGTCTGTTTGGGCGATATTCGTGAACAAACGAACGTTTATGCTCGGGTGCGCCGTGGTAAAATCACAGGCGTTATCGGAGCAACCTTACAGGAGGTTTCTTTTATGCTCGTCAACGCAGCAGACATGCTCAAGAAGGCCGAGGCCGGCAAGTACGGTCTCGGTGCCTTCAACACCAACAACCTCGAGTGGACCCTGGCTATTCTCCAGGCCGCCGAGGAGGCCAAGTCTCCGCTGATCCTTCAGTGCACCGCTGGTGCCGCTAAGTGGATGGGCGGTTTCAAGGTCTGCGCCGACATGGTCAAGGCTGCCGTCGAGGCCACGGGCGTTACCGTTCCCGTTGCCCTTCACCTCGATCACGGTTCTTACGAGGACTGCTTCAAGTGCATCGAGGCCGGCTTCACGTCCATCATGTATGACGGCTCTCACGAGGAGACCTTCCAGCTTAACCTCGACCGCACCAAGGAGCTCGTTGAGCTTGCCCACTCCAAGGGCATGTCCATCGAGGCCGAGGTCGGCGGCATCGGCGGCACCGAGGACGGCGTGACCTCTAGCGGCGAGCTCGCTGATCCTGCTGAGTGCAAGCAGATCGCTGACCTGGGCGTCGACTTCCTTGCCTGCGGTATCGGCAATATCCACGGCGTGTACCCTGCCGACTGGGCTGGCCTTTCCTTCGAGCGTTTGGGCGAGATCAAGGCCCAGACCGGCGACCTGCCCCTCGTCCTGCACGGTGGCACCGGCATCCCCGAGGACCAGATCAAGAAGGCCATTTCCCTGGGTATCTCCAAGATCAACGTCAACACCGACCTGCAGCTCGTCTTCGCCAAGGGCGTCCGCGAGTACATCGAGGCTGGCAAGGATCAGCAGGGCAAGGGCTTCGACCCCCGCAAGCTCCTCAAGCCTGGTCGCGACAACATCGTTGCTCGCACCAAGGAGCTCATGGAGGAGTTTGGCTCCGTCAACAAGGCGTAAGCGTCGATAAACTTCCCACCGGAAGCCCCGTCCCCTACACTGTTTCCTTTGCGCTCACCTGGCTTGGCCAGAAGTCGCGCAAAGGAAACAGTTCCGGGGGACGGGGCCTCCTTTGTTAACTCGCTACAGGGTTACTGGGCTAAATAATTTGCCCTGGCTTCGCCAGATGTCGCCCCAAGGAAACAGTTCCGGGGGACGGGGCTTCCTTCGTTTAACGCCGCAGGGTTACTGGGCTGAATTCATTTTTATAGGTACCGTTTATCAGTGTTGAGGGCTCCTCTATTGGGGCTTTCTTTTTATCTCGCTACAATGGGCTTCAGGCGTTCTAGTGACTTGGAGTTTTGGTATGGCTGTTATTGATGTGCTGCCTTCGGATGGGAAGGTTATTGACGAAGGCCCTGTTGGTTGCTCTGTTGATGTTTGTTGTGATGATTTTCGTCATCTCGATATTGGTCTGCCGCCCGAGATTCTTCGACTTAAGGATGCCGGGTATTTGACGCAGGCTGTTGCTGCCTGCGATCGCCTTCTGGAGCAGAACCCTGAGCCTTCGCTGGCTGCTTGTGTTCGTGCCGAGCGGTATCGCATGCTCGAGACGCCGCTTCATTTTTCGGTGTCGCGTGATCGGGCCATTGCGATGATTCGCGAGGAGTGGCCAGAGTTTACCGAAGAGCAGTTTGACGACCTGATTAATCGCAAGCGTATTGACTGGCGCTTTATCGATGGCGAGCTGTTTGTTCTCGATAACTTCCTCGATTCGCTTCGCGTGTACCCCAAGGAGGTTCCGGGCCTGCGTCCCGATTCTACGGACGGCGTCGCGCTGCGTAACCGGATGCTCAGGGAGATGGAGTCGCAAAACGGGTTGGCTCGCGTCATCATGCTTAAGGCATCCGTGTCTGTCCCCGGTGCTCTGGAGGGAGAGGCCGTTCGCGCGTGGCTACCCGTTGCCGCTGCCTGCCGCCAGCAGTCTCATATCGAGGTTCTCGATATGACGTCGGAGGGGAATGTTGCCTCTGAAAACGTTTCGGCTCGTACTGCCTCTTGGGCATCTTCGACTGAACATTCATTCTCGGTGACCTATCGCTATCACATTGATGCCGCCTATTGCGATATCTATGGTGGCGCGCTCCCATCGCATCCCTGTATGGACGCGCCCCTGCCCGAGGACACCTCCGAGGACCGTCCGCACATTGCGTTTACGCCGTACCTGCGACAGCTGACGGAGTGTGTTATTGACGGGCTCGAGGATCCGCTCGATTGCGCTCGTGCTATCTATGATTACCTGACACAGCATATCGACTATCGCTATCAGCCACCGTACCTGCTTTTGGGATCTATTGCCGATGACTGTGCACACTCGCTCCGCGGCGATTGCGGTGTTATGGCACTCACGTTTATCACCATGTGCCGCATTGCGGGCGTTCCTGCCCGTTGGCAGAGTGGACTGTATGTTGCGCCTGATTCGGTGGGACCGCACGACTGGGCGGAGTTCTATACACCACAGACTGGTTGGCTTAACGCCGATGTCTCGTTTGGCTCCTCGGCACGCAGGATGGGGGAAGAGTGGCGTCGTCGTCACTACTTTGGCAATCTCGACCCGTGGCGTATGGTGGCCAACGATCGATTCCAGGCCGAGTTTGTGCCTGCTTTCGATGGTATGCGCGAGGATCCCTATGACAACCAGATGGGCGAAGTCTCGGTTAACGGACGCGGATGCCGTCGGCGCGAGATGCTCCGCACGGTCGAACTCATCGAAATGCTCGAAGTTCCATTTTCGGACTAATCGGTAGAAAGCTGTGATAAACTAACTCACGCATTACGTGCCCGAGTGGCGGAATTGGCAGACGCAGTGGACTCAAAATCCACCGTTGGCAACAACGTGCGAGTTCGAGTCTCGCCTCGGGCACCATACATGCAAGCGAGCGTTCAAGGGGGCTGCGGCCCCTTTTTCGTGTCGAACTCGCGTGAGCGCGCGGAGTGTTAAGCAAACAGGCCAGCGGCCTGTTTGTAGCGGAGCGTGGCGAAGGCGCCATGCGCCCGAAGCCCGGGGCTTCGCGAAGCGAAGGCCCTTCGAGTCTCGCCTCGGGCACCATACATGCAAGAGAGCGTTCAAGGGGGTTGCGACCCCTTTTTCGTGTACGTAATGTGATAACGCGCTGCGCGTGTTATTATCCACAAGGCGTTGTTCCCGCAATGCCCTAAAGAGGAACCCGAGGGTTCCCACCTTTTGGCGCCAATGAGCAGCTGACTGGTCATACAACTTAGATTCACTTCCTCAAATCGAGGATGTCTATGTGTACGACCTGGTTGCAAAGAAGCGCCGGGTTATTTTTTTATGAATGGAGGTAGGGAAAATAGCTAAGTCTGATGACACCCGCATCAACGACGAGATCACTGCATCTTCGTGCCGTTTGATTGGCGTCGATGGCTCTCAGCTCGGCCTGTTCGCCATCCGCGATGCCCAGCGCGTCGCCGACGATCAGGGTCTCGATCTGGTCGAGATCGCTCCCAACGCGGAGCCGCCGGTCTGCAAGGTCATGGACTACGGTAAGTTCAAGTACCAGCAGGCCATGAAGGCCAAGGCCGCTCGTAAGAATCAGTCCAAGGTCGAGGTCAAGGAAATGAAGTTCCGACCCAAGATCGACGTTGGCGATTACGAGACCAAGAAGGGCCACGTTCTGCGTTTCCTCAAGAAGGGCGCGCGCGTTAAGATCACCATCATGTTCCGCGGCCGTGAGATGGCTCACCCGGAGCAGGGTCTTAACGTTCTCGAGCGTCTCGCCGAGGATCTCAAGCCTTACGCTACGGTCGAGTCCAAGCCTAAGATGGAAGGCCGTAACATGCTTATGCTGCTCGCCCCGATTAAGGGCGCCTTTGATGAGGATAAAGCGGCAAGCGATACCAAGTAACTAGTGTTCTGTAACCGATTAAGGAGTATTTCATGCCTAAGATGAAGTCCCACAGCGGCACCAAGAAGCGTTTCCGCAAGACTGGTACCGGCAAGCTTATGCGCGCCAAGGCTTTCAAGAGCCACATCCTGAGCAAGAAGTCCACCAAGCGTAAGCGTGGCTTCCGTCAGGAGACCGAGATCGCCGCTGCCGACCGCAAGGTCATCAAGTCGCGTCTCGCCTAAGTTCGCGTTCCCGTTTTTCGTTTTACCGTCTAGGAGTTGATAGAACATGGCACGTATTAAGCGCGCTGTTGCCGCCAAGAAGAAGCGCCGTACCGTTATGCACCGTGCGAAGGGTTACTACGGTGCCGCTTCGCGTACTTACAAGCATGCTAAAGAGCAGGTCCAGCACTCCCTGCAGTATCAGTATCGTGACCGCCGCAACAAGAAGCGCGAGATCCGCTCTCTCTGGATCACCCGCATCAACGCCGCCGCTCGCCTGAACGACATCTCTTACTCTCAGTTCATGCACGGCCTGAAGGTTGCCGGTATCGAGCTCGACCGCAAGGTCCTGGCTCAGATGGCTTACGAGGACATCGAGTCCTTTAACGAGCTGGCTGCCATTGCCAAGAAGGCTCTCGAGGCCTAATAGATTCTGTTGAATCGCTAGGGGAGTGTCGCACTGTGCGCGGCGCTCCCTCTTTTTATCTAAAGCGCTGGTTTATATAGCAAAAGCGCGGGTAGATAGACACTTACAGGAGACCGATCTTTATATATCTCTTAACCGAAGGGTCATCATCTGATACGTGCGGTCTTGCTGCACTCGACTTTCTACTTCCAATATAGAAAGCCATAGATTGTGTAGGACTTGTGAAGAGTGGAATTGACGTCCCACACGGCTTCGCGGTCTGGCAATATATCTCCTTGCCGCGCGGCCCGGTGGGACCGGATCAGCCGCAAGGCGTGCACCTTGAGAACCGGATACTGCGAGGATGGACACTTACTTCAGTGTCGCATCCGGGCAGACATCGAACCATTTGAAATGGTCTAACTTGGATTTGT
>URDE01000050.1:0-12435 GCA_900546525.1 uncultured Collinsella sp. | reverse complement strand
ACAGGAAGTTCTGGGCCGAGGGCTACTACGTGTCCACCGTCGGCCTGAACGAGGCCACCATCGCGAAGTACATCCGGGAGCAGGAGAAGGCCGACATCGCGATCGACCGGCTGAGCGTCAAGGAGTACGAGGACCCCTTCGATAGGGGGCCTGGGCGTAAATAGCGCCGGTTTGGCCGGCCCGTCACGGGTCAATCTGCAGTGCGGCCCGAACCCCGTGAGGGCCGGCGCCTTTAGACGCGTGCCGGAAATCCAAGGGCTATACCCTAAGAGCAAACCACCCCTTTTAGGGGTGGTTTTGATTGAACAAATTCCCTAGGGCGGCGTCCGCTCGTGTCGTTTATTAGGGTAGGGGTGTGCGCGTTGCCGTGTCGTGAAAATGGAAGATGCTCGGAATATAACGCGCCTCGATATACTCAAATTGAGTTCCGGTTGAGTCGAATGTCTGGCTGGTTACGACCGCCAGATACGAAGAAGGATCGATGTCAAGCAACCGGCAGTCCTCAGTGTCGGGCTGGGCGAGTGTTATCGTTCGTTTGCTCACGGCAATGGTGAGCCCTAGCTCATCCTCGATGTAATGGAAGAGCGACAGGGTGGCATTCTGCTCGTTTAGGCCGGGGACGGAGGAAGTTAGGAAGTAGTGGCGGTCGACAGCGACCGGTTTATCGTCGAGCATGCGGACGAGCTTCAAATGCGTAAGGTCTTCTCCTTCGGGAAATCCCGTCAATTGAGCTAGACACTTATTGGTGCTTACGTGTTCCAAATAGACGATTTTTGACGTTGGAATTGCTCCGATCGCGTGTGCCGATTCGCTGAACGAAGAAAGGTCGCTTACGGTGAATGCGCCTTCTTTGCTGGTGCCAGCAGGTGACGTCTCGATTACGAGGACTCCCTTGCCTTTAATGGACTGAACTAGACCTTCATTTGCGAGAAGCGAGATAGCCTTGCGCACCGTCATTCGAGAGCAGGAGAACTCTTTGGAAAGATTTTGTTCGGAAGGAAGGAGCGATCCCACGGGATGCTTGCCTTCGACAATCCGCTTTCGTAGGCTTCGGTAAATTTCACTGTACAGGATCCTTGCCAAAATGCTCTCCTTATTGAGGTTGTACGGAATGCGTCGAATCGGCGCGATTATCCGCTTCTACCAATTATAGGAAGTGGAGACACTTTTAGTTACCGCTTACCGCCATAAATCAACCGTTCACCCGTGTGTTTAACATGTCTAGACAGATAGTAAATCACTGAGGATATAATTCGAGTCATCAAGTACATGTCTAGACAGGAGGATTGCAATGGCAAAACAGAGTTATGCAGTTACTATCGCGGGAGGCGGAAGCACTTATACGCCGGGCGTTGTTCTGACACTTCTCGCGAAGCGCGATGTGTTCCCCATCAATAGGATTACGCTCTATGACAACGATGCCGAGCGTCAGGGGACAATTGCCAAGGCATGCGCCATCTACATCAGGGAGAATGCTCCAGAGGTAACCTTCAGCTATACGACCGACCCTGAGGAGGCCTTCACAGGCATCGACTTTGTACTTGCCCAGATTCGCGTTGGCAAGTACGCTATGCGCGATAAGGACGAGAAGATCCCCCTGCGCTATGGCGTTCTTGGCCAAGAGACCTGTGGTCCTGGTGGCATTGCTTATGGCTTGCGCTCCATTGGCGGCGTACTCGAGATTCTTGACTACATGGAGAAATACAGTCCCGACGCATGGATGCTCAACTACTCCAACCCCGCGGCGATCGTTGCCGAGGCGACACGCCGCCTTCGCCCGGATTCAAAGATCATCAACATTTGCGACATGCCAATAGCCCTGATGGATATCATGGCTCAGATGTGTGGTCTCAAGGACCACAACGACCTCGTCGTTGGCTACTACGGCCTCAACCACTTTGGTTGGTGGACAAAGATTCACGACCGTGCTGGCAATGACCTTATGCCCACTATCAAGGCCCAAATGGCTAAAAACGGTTATGCCGGCGAGGATTCCGGCCTTGAATTCGTCGATGCATCTTGGGATCAGACGTTCCGTAAGGCTAAGGATGTTTACGCGCTCGATCCGAATACCATCCCGAACACCTACCTCAAGTACTATCTCTTCCCGGACTATGTGGTTGAGCACACCGACCCCAACCACACCCGCACCGACGAGGTCCGTGAGGGTCGCGAGAAACGCGTCTTCGGCACCGCGCGCCAGATTATCGAAAAGGGTACGTCTGAGGGTTTCGGCCTTAAGCCGGATACCCACGCTGAGTACATTGTCGATCTCGCTCGTGCTTTGGCAGAGAACACCCGTGAACGTTTCTCGCTGATTGTTCCCAACGACGGGGCTGTGTCCAATTTTGACCCAACGGCTATGGTCGAGATCCCCTGCATCGTCGGCAGCGACGGCTACGAGAAAATTTGCCAAGGTGAGATTCCGCAATTCCAGAAAGGACTTATGGAGGAACAGGTCTCGGTCGAAAAGCTTGCAGTGTCTGCTTGGGTCGACCATTCCTATCAGGAGCTTTGGCAGGCGCTGACGCTTTCGAAGACGGTCCCCTCTGCCTCCGTTGCAAAGAAGATCCTTGACGATCTCATTGAGGCGAATAAGGAGTTCTGGCCAGAACTCCACTAGTATCGGAAATCAATTTTGTGAATGATGGCGGGCGGCCGACCTTGGACAGGTCGCATGGGAGGAAAACCATGAGCGAAAGCAAAGAGCTTGCAAATCGCAAGCTCGGCGAGGACGTAGTTGGCCTCGTCGGTGGTAAGGAAAACATCTTGAGCATCTCGCACTGCATGACGCGTCTGCGTTTCAAGCTGCGAGACGATGCGAAGGCCGATACTAAGGCAATTGAGTCTCATAAAGGCGTCATTCAGGTAATCAACGCGAATGGCCAGTATCAGGTTGTTGTCGGCATCAATGTGATTGAGGATGTTTACGATGCCGCGGTTGCCGCTTCTGGTGTCGAGGGGCTGGGCGAGGTTAATCTTGATGGTGAGCCCGTCAAGAAAGGAAACCTTGTTAGTGCCCTTATCGATACTATTTCAGGCGTAATCCAGCCGATTCTTGCGGTGCTGTGTGCCGCGGGCATGATCAAGGGTGTTTTGAGTATTCTCGTCGCCCTCGGATGGATTACGGCGACAGACGGCTTGTACCAGATTCTATATGCGGCTGGTGACGGCTTCTTCTACTTCCTGCCGATCATCCTTGGCTATACCGCGGCAAAGAAGTTTGGCTGCAGTGAGTTCGTTGGCATGACGCTCGGTATCGCACTTACGTATCCGGCGATGGTCAACATCACATCGGGCGATGTTTTGGGAACGGTTCTTGCCGGCACTCCCTTTGCCATGAACTACTACACGACTTTCCTCGGCATACCCGTCATCATGCCGTCTTCGGGTTATACGAGCTCTGTCATTCCGATTATCATCTCTGTTTGGTTCGCGGCAAAGCTGGAGAAGTGGTGCCGCAAGCATTTCTCTGAGTATGTAAAGTTCTTCTTTGTGCCTACATGCGTGCTCGTTGTGATGGTCCCCGCCACCTATTTGATTATTGGCCCGATTGCCACCCTGATCACGAACCTCATGAGCCTGCTGTTTAACTCCCTCTACAGCTTGCCTGTCATCGGCGGCGCGCTCGGCGGCATCGTGCTTACTGCCATTTGGCAGCCTATGGTCATCTTCGGCTTCCACTGGAGTGTCATTGCCCTCATGCTGGCGAACATTGCCTCCCAGGGCTGGGATATTGTCATGGCGCCGTACATGGTTTGCTCGTACGCTCAGTCCCTTGCCGTCCTTGCCATTCTTCTGAAGACTAAGGACGTAAAGCTCAAGCAGCTTGCATGGCCGGCGTTCATCTCGGGCTTCTTCTTCGGCATCACTGAGCCCTGCATCTACGGCGTGACCCTTCCGCGCAAGAAGCCTTTTGTCATGAGCTGCATCGCCTCTGTGCCCGGCGGCCTAATCATCGGCGCTCTTGGCACCAAGATGTTCGCCTTCACCGGCGGCGGCTTCTGCGCCTTTCCGGGCTTCATTGATCCGTCCGGCGCAATGGGCGCGAGCTACCTGATTTACGTAATCATAGCCATCGTGGTTTCCAGCGTGATTTCGTTCCTGCTTACGTATGCGACGTACAAGGAGGACGTGCCGGCGGTAGAGGCTGCAAAGTAGCCAAAGAAGTGGAGCCGCGGAACAAGTATTTCCCCGCGCGCCAGCAATCTGACAAGGTCGTCCTTGGATAAGCGTCGAGGGCGACCTTGTCTTGTGCTGGTTTCGTTCGAGAGGCAGTGGTTGAGGGTGCCTAATATTATTTTTGACAATAAGATGGGCGAGGCGTGCCTTGCGGCGTGGAGGTCCGCGGACGTGGAAGTCCGCTCAGTCGTGGTCCGACAAGATGGTGAAGTCGTCTTCGAGCATGCGGCTGCGCCGTTCTCCCTCGAACACGTTCACCCGCTCTATTCTGTGACTAAGTCCTTCACCTCGGTTGCTGTCGGGATGTTGGTGAATGAAGGACGGCTGTCGCTGGCCGATCGCTGGATTTCATACTTCCCGGAATATGAAGGCGAGATTGCGGATGAGCGCTTTCACAATGTGACGGTTCGCAATTTGCTGACTATGACGATGGGGCAGGAGAGTGACCTTTCGTATATTGGCGCGGGAGACGACTGGGCATATGAGGTTCTTCATCGTGAGTTTGACTGGAAGCCGGGCGAGGTCTTTCACTACGATTCGCTGTGTTCACATTTATTGAGCATGCTCGTGCAACGCATAAGTGGAACGAAAGAATCCGATTATCTCGCCGAACGTTTGTTTACGCCGTTAGGCATTAGAAATTGGTGGTGGGAAGAGGATCAAGCCGGTCATACGACCGGAGGTTTTGGTCTTCACCTTTCGACACCGGATTTGGCTAAGTTTGGTCAATGTTTGCTAGATGGTGGCAAGTGGCGTGGGGAACAGATCATTCCCGCGGAATGGGTTGCCGAGGCGACGAAGATTCAGGTGGAAACGAGCCCCTTTTATCCGTCTGAGGCGACTGAAGACAGCAATGGCTATGGATACCAGTTCTGGATGTGCCGGCGTGGCGGGTTCAGATGCTCTGGCCTTTTTGGGCAGCTGTGCTACATACGACCCACAGATGGCCTTGTCATCGCCTGCTCGAGTTCCACGACAGGAAGTAAGGCGCTGCTTGATCCGCTGTATGAGGTATTGTTCAAAGAGTCTAGTGTTCGGGAAACGGTGGCTTCCGAACGTGACTTCGATAGCATTCCCGTGCCAGTTGGGTTGGCTTCTGGTGGACGTTTGAGCTCATTACGCCTCGAGGGCATTCATCATTGCATTTTCGGGGATTTTGAAGAGATCGATATTCGATTTCATGAGAATGAGTTGGATTTGTCTCTGTTGCGCGATGGCCGTGAGTACGGCGTGAGGGCCGGCTACAAGTCTTGGGTTTGCAAATCGGGCGATGAGGCCGGAGTCGGAGACCTCTTTCCCTTCGTGACTCATGAAGCTGAGAGGGACGATGCCCCCGCATGGGATGTTCGCAAGTTGTTTGCAGCGTATGCCTGGACTTCGCCAACAAATTTACAAATTGAGACCAGGGAACTGGACTACACGCGGCGCTGTTTTATCGATGTGCGGATCGGAGGTAATTATGCTGCGTGCAGGGTGCGAGTTGAGGGAATGTACTGTTTCCCGGCACCCTCGGAACTCGCAGCGATTTTGAAGTTGGGATAATTTTCAAGACGTGCGATTGATAAGAAAGCTTGCCAACATCACGGCTAATGGAGACGGAGCTGTCTCCGTGCAATGTTTTTCGATACGGACGTTTCAGATATCGTATTGCTAGGGACTAAGTTAATCACTTGTTAGGGCCGAAGCGTAGGTGCGTTTTCTCGGCTCTGTACCCTGTTGGGCTCGAATCCCGGCGCATGGCAGCAAAAAGCCCGCTATCGTGAGGATAACGGGCTTCTCATTTCAAATGGTGCCCCACCCAACGGGATATTCGCGTGCGGCTGGCATTGCCCGCTTCCCCTGCGTCGCTTCGCTTCTTGCGCGCTGCCGTGGATGCCATGGAGGAGATCGTGTCCGCCGACTACTGGTCGGTCCCGACCTACGACGACATTCTATTCTATGTGTAACAGACACGTTTGATTTTGCGTGCGAAGGGGTCTCGCCTGTGCGAGGCCCCTTCTTTTTATGTCGCTCGGACCTGCTTTGAACTTGCAGCCGAGCGAGCGTTTCGCGCGGGGCATCTTAAAAGTTGTAACCTGTTTTGGCATGCGGACGTTTCGGGCGTTTGTTCGTAAAGGGGAGGATTATCCGATGAAGGTATTCGATATCGTGTTTAGCCCGACCGGCGGAACGGAAAAGGCGTCTGGCTACATTGCCAATGCGTTGGAAGGGGAAACCGTTGCTGTAGATCTGACCGATAGCGGGCTTGGTTTTCGCACAGTTGCGATGACAAAAGAGGATGTAGCCGTGATCGCGGTGCCCTCGTATGGCGGGCGAGTCCCGGCTGTGGCCGCGGAGCGCTTGGGCATGATGCGGGGAAACGGTGCGCAGGCGGTTCTGGTTTGCGTTTACGGAAATCGCGCGTATGAGGACACGCTGGTCGAGCTTGAGGATGCGGCGAAAGATGCGGGCTTTCGGGTGATCGCGGCGGTTTCTGCCATCGCCGAGCATTCTATTGTTCGCCAGTTTGCCGCCGGTCGGCCTGATGCACAGGACGCGGTGCAGCTCGCTGGGTTTGCGGATCAGATTCAGCAAAAGATATCTGCGGGAGATGCTTCTGAGCCGGCTATTCCGGGCAATCGTCCCTATAAGAAGGCCGGGGGCACCGGTATGGTGCCTAAGGCCACAAAGGAGTGCACCGCCTGCGGGGCTTGCGCCGCAGTGTGTCCCGTTGGCGCTATCGATAAAGACGATCCCAAGTGGGTGGACAAAAAGGCCTGTATCTCTTGCATGCGCTGTGTCGCCGTATGTCCGCGGGGCGCTCGCGCGGTAAATCGCGTCATGCTCTCTGCGGCTACCAAGATGTTGAGCAAAGCCTGCTCTGAGCGAAAAGAATGCGAGCTGTTTATCTAGCGCAAGGGCGTTGAGTACTTTTCGTCTTATAACGGCAAAAAGAACGAACCCGTCGGACCTTACATCCGGCGGGTTCGAACATTTTAAAGTTGGTGCCCCCAGCGGGATGTCCGCGTGCGGCTGACGCCGCCCGCTTCCGCTGCGTCGCTCCGCTCCTTGCGTGCTGCGCTGGAAAACGCTTGCGCGTTTCCTCAGCTCCGCACCCTGTCGGGTTCGAATCCCGGCATATCGGTAGCAAAAAGCCCGCTACCGCGAGGGTAACGGGCTCTTCAATTCAAATGGTGCCCCGTTCGAACAACTTCTCGAACCGAGATCTGCTCGTTCGGTACGATCGTTCTTCTTAGGATACCACGCACTAGGCTTGCGGCATAATCGCCTGGTCACCGTGCTCGTCGAGGTACGGCATGAGGTACACGCCGCCCTCGTCTGTCGTGAGCAGAAGGTACTCGCGGTTGAGCTTATCGCACACGATTTCCTGATGCACGCCATCCGGCAAATCGTAAATCGGGCCATCGGTTCGCGCGGGCGATACCGTCATGTCCTGCGCCCCCATGGCCTGCCTGGCGCACGAGGCGGCGGCAAACACGATGAGCAGCAGGATCACCGCCGCCACAAGCGGGCCGCACCCGCCGTTGCGGTCTTCGTCGGCAGGGCTTGGGTACGGCATCGCCTACACCTTCTCTGCGTACTTCTCGCCGGAGGCGGTTTCCACGGCGATCCAGCGCTTGTAGCCGGAACCGCCCGTATAACGGCCCCAAACGTAGCCGTCGGCCGATGCGAACGTGCCGTCGAGCGTCACAGTCTCCCCGCGATGGTAGGTTGCGACGGTCGAGTAGCCGGTGCCAGCACCGGAGCGCACGTTCAGGGCATCGACGCAGATGCGGTACGTTCCCGCCGAGTTGCTGGTCTGCGCCTGCGCGGTGCCGACGCGCACGAGGTAGTCGTTCGGGTCGTAGCCTCCCGTGGGCTTGCCGACGGCGATGTAGCGAGTATGACCGCTGTCGCTGGTGTAGCGTCCCCACACGTAGCCGTCCGCGATGCAATACCAGTCATCGAGGTTGACCGTCTCGCCCTTGCCGTAGGAGGCTACCACGGAGCCTGAGAGCGCCGGCGCGTCTCTGACGTTCAGACAATCGACTGTGCAGCGGTAGGTTCCGTTGAAGCCTGTACCCTCCTTGCCGGTGGCGCTCGGCTGCTCTGCCGGTACCGATGGCGGGACGGTCGGGGCGCTGCCGCCGTCGAGAATCGCGTTCACCTCGGATGCGAGCTGATCCATGCGGGCATGCAGCCACGCGCCGGGGCAATCGGTCGAGGAGAACATGCGGTGCTCGGTGAGCGTGGCGTTTCG
The DNA here is from genome assembly GCA_900546525.1 of uncultured Collinsella sp. GTDB lineage: Bacteria > Actinomycetota > Coriobacteriia > Coriobacteriales > Coriobacteriaceae > Collinsella. Next base: position 4,013 of record URDE01000050.1, on the reverse strand, counting down.
CGTTCCGTCGTATGCGAGGCGGAAGCCGTAGCGGCGGCAGATGTCGGCGCACAAGTTGACGAGCGCGGCCCACGCGGCGTCGGTGAGCGAGGAGTCTGCGTTGTTCGCGCACTCGATCGTGATGGCGCGGTCGTCGTTCCACTTGCTAGCGGAAGTCCAGGCGCGGTCGCCCTCGTCCACGCTCATGGCGATGTCGCCGTCGTAGCCGATGCAGTAGTTCGAGCTTGCCTGGCGCGCGGTCGCTGCGAAGTAGTCGGCGCACTGCCTGCCCGTCCAATGGGCCGCCATGTAGTGCGGCGTGATCTTGCAAACGCGATTGCCCGAACGCCCGCTGTTGCGGTTGCCAGTGATGTTGGCGTAGGTGCAGAGGCTACTCTTCGTCATCGTCGCCCCTTCCGTCGTTAAGCTCTTCAAAGGTCTCGTCATCCATGGCTAGCCCTCCTTCTTCACGTCGCCGAGCGCCAAGAGCGCGTCGAGCCACTTGTCGGTAACGCCAACGCTCTTGAAGGCGGCGTAGGCCACCTGCACGCCGCCTACCGCGGCGAAGATGGACGTAACCCACGCCGTGGGGTCAGTCGGCATACCCCCGGCCATGGCCGTCAATGCGCCGCACAGCGCCGATACTGCAATGGCCGTCCAGCGGGCAACATTGCCAGTCATCGCCTTCGTCTTGATAGCCTGCACGATATAGGGCACCACGAGGACGGTCAGCACCGTGAGCCCTGCCTGTATATCAGTCATCTCTATCTCCCTGTCTCCTTGTTGTACATGAGGTCGACTCGGTCGTAGATATGGTCGACCTTCTCTGCCATGCCCTGGCTGCGCGCCTGGCTGTGGACCAAGTCTGCGTGAAGGACGTCATTTGACGCGACAACCGACTCCATGAGCGTTTTCATTCCTTCAATCAGGGTGTTGCTGCGCTCCATCTGGGCGGCGATGCGCCCCTCCATTTGGGACCGCTCGCGGTCGCGCTGCGCCCTCTCGTCGACTTCGGCCTGCTTGCGCTCCTCGCGTTTCAGGTCGAGCTCGCCCTTCCGCTGGTTTTGGCGTTTGTACTCCTCGAGAAACTGTCTCCCGAAGTAGAACGTAACGAGCGTCAGGAGCACGCCTCCAAGCCAAGCCGGTCCGTAAGGCGCAAAAAGTTTGAGCACTTCCATCCTGGGCGCCCTCCTTCCGCCTATTCGGCCGTGTACTCCTCGCCGGTGATCTCCTTGTACTCGTCGGCGGTGATCCACTTGCACTTGACGGCCTTATGCACTCGCGCCTTACTCCAAAGAGGTCGGTCGTAGTACTTCTTGACGAGCGTGAAGTGCTCGGAATGCTCTTCGGTCTTCTTCGTCGGCATTACTGGTCACCTCCGACCGTCATGAGCAGGTAGTCGATGTTCGCCGTGTTCTGCTCGGTCTGCGTCGGCTTCGACGCCTGCTCGCGCATCTGGCCGAGCAGCGCCGGCACGTCGGGCGTCTCGCCTCTGTCGTAGGCGGCGAGCGCCGCCGTATAGGCCATCTTCTTGGCCTTCTGCTCGATGTGCAGGTCGTCGTCGATGACGCCCGCCTCATGGGCCGCGTCGGGGTCGCCCAGCTGCGAGAGCAGGTTTCGCAGCGCGTTCACCTCGGCCTGCGTGCCGTCGTCCACGGTGTCGGGACGCTTCTCCTCAGTGTCCATGCGGACTCCTTTCGTGTCGGGGGATGTGCCGCCATCGTATTAGCGCCGTGAGATTGCCGAGCTTCCTGAACGCGCGCAAAAAAGAAGGCGCGCCGCAGCACGCCCTCAATACGCTGGTTATTTCGTTTCCGACCTGTCTAGGCCGCCGTTTTGAGCTGCAGCCCTTCCGCTATGGCGAGGGCGTTCCGCTCGAATCGCCTTCCGGGTTTGGCTGCATTGAGCAACCCCCCCCCGCGAGGTTTTCGAACAGACTGCGGTACAGCGCGTCCATGGCCAGCACGCTGCGGTGCGCGTCCAAATGCGCCATGCCGCCGCGCCAGCTCTGGTAGCTCTGCTCCACCTGCTCGGGGGTCATGACGCCATCGGCGACCATGCGGGCCATCTTCTTGAGCTTGCGGCGCTCCCGCGTTATGGAGTCTCGGCACGGCTTCACGACTATGCGGCCCGTCTCCGTGTAGAAGATGCGCTTCTTCAGCCACGTGAAGCCGCGCGTCAGCTTCACGACCCGGGTCTTGCGCGGGTTCAGCTCGATGCTCAGCTCGGCGCATTTGCGCTCTATCAGCAGCAGGCACACCTGCAGGTAGTCCTTGGACTCGTGTATCAGGTAGAAATCGTCCATGTAGCGCCCGTAAGACTCGGGGCGCAGCATCTCGGTCACGTAGTGGTCGATGCGGTTGGGATGGGCCACGGCGCATATCTGGTTCGGCTCGCTGCCCAGCCCCAGGCCCACATCGCCCTGCGCGTCTATCAGGCGGTGCTCAAGGGCGACCACGCGCTGGTCGAGCAGCGCGTCGGCCACCTGCCGCTTGACCGGTTCGTGGGCTATGCGCGCGAAGTAGTCGGAGAAGTCGCCCAGCAGTATGTAGCCGTCGTGCCCGTACCGCCGCCAGTGGTCGGCCAGGTGGCGCTTGAGCAGCTTAAGGGCGTAGTCGGTGCCGCGCCCCTTGATGTTGGCAGAGTTGGCGGTCACGAGCGTGGGGACGATGGCGGGCACGAGCGCGTTCTGGGACAGCGACTTCTGCACTACGCGCTCGGGGAAGTGCACGGCGCTGATGTGCCGCAGCTTGCCGCGCTCCCACAGGTCGAAGCGGATGAAGCCCCGGCATATGTCGCGGCCCTCCAAAAGGTCGTTCCTGGATTTCACGGCGTTTCGCAGGTAGTCCTTCATGTACCGCTGCGTCGAGGCCTTCCACATCACGCCGCACGCGGCTTGCTTGGATGCCCTGCACAGGCTGTTGAGGTCGGCCACCGTCTCAAGGGTGCACTCTTTCACGCGCTCGGCCTTGGCTTTGGTGCGCTTTTCCTCGCGGCGCTTGCGACGCGCCGCCCTTCTCTCCTCGGAGTTCATAGAAGGCACCCCGCACGGCTCTCAATGTGGCTCCGGCAGCCGCTTGAGGCGTGGCCATGTAACGCGGCGGAGCCACGGAGCGCCGCGCCATGCAAGCAGCGTCCGGCCACCCTCGCGGGGTGCGTATTTACGGGCTCGTGCCCGATGGTCGCGCCTTCCTTCCTCTCCGCGCTCTGCTTTCGGCCCGCTGGCCTACTCGGTCTGGCAGTAAGGGAATCCGGGGCGGGGGCGAACCCAGGTGTTCGTCGCCGAGTTGTAGTTGGCATTGCCGTTGTTGTTGACGTAGCACACGTTGGACGAGGAGCTACCCATGACGGAACGCAGCCACCAATTGTACCGATATACAAGACGGGACCGCCGCCCATTATAGCGAACGCAGGCGCTCTAGCTCGGCCTCGGCCTCGGCTATGCGCTCCTCTGTCGTCTTCTTGCCGGTGACGCGCACGTTCTTGCGCGCGCCCTTGAGCAGTTTGATCTCCTCCTCGACCATGCCCGCCAGCGCCTCGAAGCGGTTGGCGTTCACGGGCAGGCCGATGTCCATGAGGCACTGCATGTCGAGCATCAACTGCTCGCAGTCGGCTATCGCCAGCGTCAGGTAACGCTTGCGCTCAAGCGCGTTGAACGAGCTGTTGGGGTAGAAGCAGTCGGCGCGGTTGACGTTGTACACGATGCTGCGCGCGGTCTCCACCGTGGGGACTGCGTTCAGCAGCCTGTAGGCTTTCGGCACGACCGACGAGGAGGCCATGAGCTTGTTGACCTCCACGCGGATGGCGATGGCCTGCGTGAAGAACTTGTACTCGGACACCTCGCGGTTTCGCTGGTAGACGCCGCTCATGGCACCTCCCGGAAATAGTTGCGAAAAAAACGGCCCGCTGCGCGGGCAGGGATGCGACCGCGCAAGGCGGTCGCATCGAAAGAGAAGTATAGAGCACTCGGCTGGCTAGCCGACGAGGAAGCCGGGGCGGGGGCGAACCCAGGCGAGCGTCGCCGAGGTGTAGCT
>URDE01000049.1:0-12491 GCA_900546525.1 uncultured Collinsella sp. | reverse complement strand
TTCGTTAAACGGGCGCTAGGGTGTCACCCTTACACCAACATTTTCGACGCGATCAGTCACCCATCTGTTAGATATTTCTATCAGGTGCAATGTCGATGCCCATAACATTGTCGGTGCCGGCGATTTGCTGGATGCGCTCGAGGAAAAGGGCCTTAAAAACAAGGTGGGATTCTACCTAGCGCCTGTCGACAATATCAATGATACGTGCCCAAGCGACAGTAGTTGTTTTTCGATGGAGGCTTTTTCTCAGGAAGAGCTGGACTTTTATAGCCATGCCGTTGATAGGGGGTTCTACGTTGACCTGACGGTGCGCTTTAATCCGGCTATATGTGGCGCTGTTTGTGCAGGGTCATTTGTAGTGGATCCGGAGGGCTACCTTTATAAATGTTGGGATGAAATCGGGATGCGTGAACGCTCCGTCGGCACACTTGCCGAAGGGCCGAGGATGAATGCTCAGCTGGTCCAATGGCTAAACTATGAGCCGAGCGATCATGAGTGTGAAGAGTGTTTTGCCTATCCCTCATGCATGGGAGGTTGCCCTAATCACGCTCTTCATGGAGGGTCAAAACAGTGCGCATCTCAAAGGTATCAGGTGCGCCAACGAATGATTTTGACCGAGAAGGCTCAGCGATTGCTTTCGGAACTGGATTCAGCTCATGTTTAATCTCTGCGCAAGAACAATAATCAAGAATCCAAAGTATATAACCTATCTTCTAATGTGCCTGCTCTCGCTTGTGGTTGGTCTCGTAATTCCTTTTCTGACGGGGCAACTGGTCAACAACTTTGTCGGTGTCGCGCGAGATGGGGAAAGCGCAATCGCCATCGGCGCTGAGATAGCAGCGCTGGGTATTGTGCGAGCCGGTTTGAATTGCGTCAGTGAGCTGGTCTATGTCGATCTGCAAACACATGTGGGATTTGCATTGAATGAAGAGGTGATAAGTCACGTCCAAAGGCTACCACGGGCCTTCTTTTCTAATTTTGATGCCTCATATTACAACCAACAGATTAATCATGACGCTAACGATTTGGTGATATTTGTTATAAACGCAAGTGTCCAAAGCGTGAGCAATATAGTGACGTTGCTTGTGGTGTTTGTTGTCCTGGCGACCATAAACGGTCACCTGGCAATGCTGTGTATGGCTCTGGGCATAATAGGTGGCGCGGTCTATTCGCTTTTCAAAAAGTGTTTGTTCGCAAGAAGTTTCGAGGCTCAAGAGCAGGAGGCTCGATTCTTTTCTGATCTGGAGAAGCAGCTTAGCAACGCACAATTTATCCGCAGACATGTTCTATTCGAGGTTTTCAAGCAAAGACTTGAACACTCTTTTGCAGAGCTATATCGTTTCGTTTATCAGAACCAGCAAATTAATGCGACCTTTACGTTTGCCAACACTGCCGTCACATCTTTGGCACAGGGTGGAATCTTGATCCTGGGCGCAAAGGAAGTTCTCGACGGCAATTTGCTGCCCGGCTATCTTATGACGGCGCTAAGCTATTACTCCTATTATTCTTCGGCTATTGAATTCTTCCTTGCGCTGGGCAAGGACTATCAAACGTCAAAGGTATCCTACGAGCGTTTGCGGCGCTTGCTGGACATGCCCGAGGACTCAAACGGGGACATTATCCTCGATGATGTTTACGAGGTGAACTGTTCCGAGCTGGCATATAGCTATCCGGGGTCTGTAAAGACCGCGTTCGGAGACATTCGGGCTTCTTTAGAAAAAGGAAAGGTATACGCAATCGTTGGGTCGAACGGTTCCGGTAAGAGCACGCTGCTGGATGTGATAAGCGGTTGCGATCCAGAAAACTGCAAGGGTGATATTTGGATTAACAGCAAGCCCCTGAGCTCTCTGGACCGTTATGCGCTGCGAAAGCGCAATATCGGGATTACGGAGCAGGAGCCGCCCCTGACCGAAGGGTCGATACGGGACAATTTAACTCTTTGCTGCAGAAGCGCTGAAGAGCGTGACCTTGAGAGTCTCATTGAGAGAATGGGGCTTAAAAAGATGGTCGATTCAAGTGGTGGACTTGATGTCGAGCTGGACGATAGGCAGAACAATATTTCAGGAGGGGAAAAACAGAAAATAGCGATTATTCGCCAGCTGCTGAAAAACCCGGACGTGATGATGTTTGATGAGCCGACATCTGCACTTGACAGCCAAAGCAAGCAGGCGTTTATCGAAATCCTTAAGGAAAGAAAGGGGCGACATATCACGGTCATCGCTACGCACGACCCTGTGCTTATTTCGGCATGCGATGAAGTGATTGAAATTGCCTGACGGGTTAGTGGACCGCGCATATCAAAATCAGGGGGGCGGGCACCGTAGCTGGTGTCCGCCCCCCTGGCTTAGGAGGCTATAACCTGAGTGGTTTGCGGGCTAGCGGGCCTGCTTAACCTTGGCCGCTGCCTCGACAAACGACTTCCACAGGTTAAAGTCGGTCTCGAGTGTCTGCCAGGTGTACTCGGGATGCCATTGCACGCCCAAGCAGAACGGCTGGCCCTCGACCTCGATGCACTCGGGAACGCCGTCGGTTGCCTTGGCGACCAAGCGCGTGCTTTTACCCAGACGATCGACGCAGCAGTGATGTGCCGAGTTGGTCTGGATCAGGCTGTGCCCGCCAACCGCGCGCTCCAGCAGCGAGCCCGGCACGACCTCGACGGGATGCACAGGGTCGTTGAGCACGTGGGTGTGGCGCCACTGCGTGCGGCCCTCGCGCGCGCCCAGGCTTGGCACGTCCATGCATAGGGTGCCGCCGGTGGCGACATTGAGCAGCTGTGTGCCGCGGCAGGTGGTAAAGAGCGGCTTTTTGGCGCGGAGCACCTCGCCGACTAGCTTAAACTCAAAGCTATCGCGGATCTCGCAGCAGAGGGTGGGGTCGTAGGGTCGATCATCGCCCCAACGTTTGGGATTGACATCCGGGCCGCCGGGAATGGCGATGCCGTCGGCGATATCGACGTAATGACGGATAACCTCAATGTCCTCGGTGATGGACATCTGCAGCGGTAGGCCGCCGGCGGCAAGGATGGCATCGACAAAGACGCTTGCGATTTCCTCGTTGGGGGAGAGCGTCTCGCTTAAAAACGGCTTTGCCTCTTCCCAGCGCGGTGCGACGAGGATGAGTGGGCGGTCGGCGGGGGCGACGTCGACGTGCGGGGTGTAGGACGATGAGGTGCGGGTTCCGATCATAGGTGTTGCTTTCGAATCTGAAGGTGACAGGGCGCATGAGAGACGTGGGACAACGCTTCCGATGGATTTGTCCCACGGGGTGGCTGGCTAGTGACCCTTGATGGAGTTGAGGAAGTCCTGGGCGCGCTTGGTCTGGGGGTGGTCGAAGAACTCGTCGGGCGTGCCGGTTTCCACGATCTGGCCGTCGGCCATAAAGACGACGCGGTCGGCCACGCGGCGGGCAAAGTTCATCTCGTGCGTAATAACGATCATCGTCATGCCCTGCTGCGCCAAGCGCACCATGACCTCGAGTACCTCGTTGATCATTTCGGGATCGAGGGCGCTTGTGGGCTCGTCAAAGAGCATGGCCTTGGGCTGCATGGCGAGTGAACGGGCGATGGCCACGCGCTGCTGCTGGCCGCCCGAAAGCTGTGCGGGCACCTTGTCGGCCTGCTCGGCAACGCCTACGCGGCTCAGCAGGTCCATGGCGCGCTCGCGGGCCTCGTCTTTGGAGACACCCAGCACATCGACCGGTCCCAGCATGACGTTCTGCAGTACGGTCATATGTGCAAACAGGTTGAACTGCTGAAATACCATGCCCAGCTCGGCACGCATGCGGGCAAGATCCTTGCCTTCCTGCGGCAGGGGCTCGCCCTCGATGAGGATCTCGCCCGAGTCGATGGTTTCCAGGCGATTGATGGTTCGGCACATGGTCGACTTGCCCGAGCCCGAGGGTCCGATCACAACGACGACCTCGCCGCGGTCGACCGAGAGATTGATGTCGTTGAGAACGTGCAGATCGCCGTAGTGCTTATCGACGTGCCTGAGCTCGATCAGCGGCTGATTGCCGGTGGAAGAGGTGCTCTGTGCCATGGTGCTCGGCTCCTTATGACTAGAAATGGTAAAGCGTTAGCGGATGATGGTCGCGCCGGTCTTGTGCGAAACGTAGACAGCGGCCTTGTTAATCGCGACGTTGATGAGGATGTAGATGACCGCGATCACCAGGTAGACCGACACGAGGGCGTCGTAGTTGGTAATGAGCACGCGGGCATTTTGCATGAGGTCGGGGTAGCTCACCACGTAGGCGACGGTGGTGTCCTTGACCACGACTACAAGTTGCGAGATCAACGACGGAATGATAAAGCGAATCGCCTGTGGCAGCACGATTTTAAAGGTGATTTTGGCCTTGGAGAGACCGAGCGCCTGGGCTGCCTCGACCTGACCGCGCGGCACGGCATTGACGCCGGCGCGGAAAATCTCGGCCAGTACGCCGGCCGCAGCGAGCGCGACGGGAAGCGTGAGCATCCAAAACGACGGCAGCGCGATCTTGTACTGGGGCAGCACCAAAAAGAAGAAGTAGATAAACAGCAGGCTCGGTACGCCGCGGAAGAAATCGGTGAGCACGCGGCAGAAGAGTCGCAACGGCTTAATATCGCTGGTGCGGCCGAGCATAAGGGCTAAGCCCAGTACCAGCGCGATGGCGCCAGCGGTGAGTGCGACTTTAACGGTGCCCTCAAAGCCGGCAAGCAGGAACTTCCAGGTGGTGAGGTGCGTAAAGAAATACCAATAGTGAACCGAAAGCTGGCCGGTCACATAAAAGCGCTGCAGTACCAGGACAGCGAGCGCGGCGACGGCAACAAGTGAGATGACGGTGCCGATGCGAATCTTGGCGCGCATCTTGGGGCCGGGAGCCTCGTAGAGCGCATCGCGCATGGTGAGTGCAGGGGAGGAATGCTTGCTCATCGGAGGATCCTCACCTTCTTATCGATGTAGTTGCCAATGTGGCTCACCACAAAGGCCGTGCCCAGGTAGCCGAGCGCCGAGATAAAGAACGCGGCGACGCCGCCGAGTGAGCGCGTGTTGATGTAGCTCACCACGCCGGTGAGCTCCTGCGGTTTAAGCGGCACCTGGCTGCCGAGTGCGGTGGTGAGCATGACGGCGATAAAGAGGTTAGTCATGGGCAGCACGCTCGAGCGCAGCGCCTGCGGAATCACGATCTTGGCGAGGATGCGGCTAAAGTTCATGCCCAGCGAGCGTGCGGCTTCCACCTGGCCGACGCCGACGGTGTTGATGCCGCTCATAAAGTTTTCGGAGCCAAAGGCCGAGCCCAAAAGGACCGTGGCGACGATAACGCAGGTGCGGTAGGGCAGAACGACTTTGAGCGGCGGCAGCGCATAGACGACGATGATGAGCAGCGCGATGCCGGGGATGTTACGGAAGACCTGAACATACAGGTCGCCAAAGACGCGCAGCGGCTTGAGCGGCGACACGCGCATCACGGTGACGGCGACGGCCAGCACCATGGCGATGACAAACGACTCAAGCGTCATGCCCCAGGTTGCTAGCAGCGCGTCGATATAGTTCTGGCCATAGAGCGACCAGAGTTCGGAGAGACTCATGCGGACCTCCCGCCGATAAGGAAAGGGGCTCCCGTGTGTACGGAAGCCCCGACAACTCAGTGAGGAAACAGTTTATCGCAATAAAGCGCATCGTGCGTTTCCATATGGTTTCGTTGCGGCCGTTACCAGGCTCGCTGCCTAGGCCCCGATCTCGGGCAGCTCGGGAACATTGGTGTCGCCCGTACGGTCGCCGATGCAAATCTGCCACAGCTCAGTCCAGGTGCCGTCGTCCTCGATCTTCTTAAGGAAGTCGTTGACAAAGGCAACGCCGTCGGAATCGAGCGGCAGACCGATGCCATAGGGCTCCTTGCTGCCGAAGGGCTTGCCGGCGATCTTGTACTTACCGGGCTCGCGGACCAGGGCGCTCTGCTGCATGTTGTTATCGATGACGTAGGCGTCAACGCGGCCCTGCTGGAGTGCCTGGCGGGCCTCCTCGTCGGTCTTGAACTCCTGCTGGCTGGCCTTGGGGGCGAACTCCTCCAGGATGGCGGGGCCGTTGGAGCCGGACTGGACGGCGACGTTCTTGTCGGCCAGGTCGTCGACGCTCTTGATGTCGTCGTTATCGGCGAGCACCAGGATGGCCTGCTGCGTGTAGTAGTAGGGACCGGCAAAGGAGACGAGCTTCTTGCGCTCGTCGGTAATGGTGTAGGTGGCAAAGACAGCGTCGACCTGGCCGTTCTGCAGGACGGACTCGCGCGTGTCCGAGGTCACCTGGGTGATCTCGACCTTGTTCTCGCCCAGAATGTAGTTGGACAGGAGCTGCGCGATGCCGGCGTCGAAGCCGCGGGTCTTGCCGTCCTTCTCGTTGAGGAGGGAGAAGAGCGTGGAGGTCTGAACGCCACCGATCTTAAAGACGCCGGCGTCCTTGACGGCCGTCGCCCAGGTGCTGGCGGCGATGGCGTCGTCATCGGCCTTGGGGCCGTCGTTGACGAGCTTGTCGAATGCCTTGGCATCGAGCGTGGCGGAAACCTCGGTATCCTCGGAGCCCTTGGAGGAGCCGGCGGCGGAACCCTTGTCGGCCTCGGCGCTGGTGTCAGAGCAGCCGGCAAGACCAAGGCCGGCGACGGTTGCGAAGGTGGCGGCAACGAAGCCGCGGCGGTCGAGAACGACCTGCTGGGAGAGGTTCTTGCTCATGGTAGAACACCTTTCTCAATAAAATCCCTAGCGGTTGAGTAGAGTTATACCCTATCGCGCTCAAATGGGTCAACACGAAATAACTCAGAAACATACTTACCTTATGGGTTATTCCGCCTACCAAAAAGGGACAGGTTTATTTTGGCAGGTTTTATCTGGTCAAACGTCGATTATTGCAGCTGAGATAGCGCTTTGCAGACGGCATGGTCGGTGCGGCGGCATGCCTTGCTGCTTTGTCTAGATCTGTAACAGTTAGACGGGAATTCAGGCCATAGATGTTACAGATTGAGATAATCGCGTCGCGAAAATAAAAACCTCCGCAGGGGTGCTTCCCTTGCGGAGGTTTTCTTACTCGTTGAGTAGCCTTACGGCTTCGGCGGCCATGTTCTCGACCGTCATGCCGTTCTGAGCGAGCAGCTCGTTGGGATCGTAGCGGTCGGGGAAGCCCTTGGCGATGCCGAAGGTGCGCGTGCGCAACGGCGTGCAGGCCAAATAACATGCCACGCGCTCGCCCCAGCCGCCGTCCAAGATGCCGTCCTCGAGGGTGACGACAACGCGATGCTCGGCGGCAAGACTGTCGAGGAACTCGCGGTCGAGCTCGGTTGCAAAGCGCGGGTTGACGAGCGTGGCCTCGATGCCGTACTCGGCAGTCAGACGGTTTGCCACGCGCTCACCCAGCTCAAAGAAATCGCCAAGCGCGAGCACGGCAACGTCGCGGCCCTGACGCACCACGTTGTAGCGAACGGCGCTGTAGTCGGTGTCTTCGGCGGGCGCAAGGTCGGGGTGGCTTACCAGGCCGATGCCCGGTACGCGGATCGCTACGGGATGCTCACGGTGGTCGAGCGACCAGCTCAGCATGGACAAGTATTCTTCCATGCAGACCGGTGCCAGGTAGCGCATGTTGGGAAGTCCGCCCAGCATGGAAATATCAAAGAACGAGAGGTGCGTCTCGGACGTGGTACCAAAGACCGAAGCGCCAAACACCAGGATGGTTGCGGGGGCGTCGTTGAGGCACAGGTCGTGCCACAGTTCATCGTAGGCGCGCTGCAAAAACGTGCCGTATGCGCCAAAGACCGGCTTGGCGCCGGCGCTGGCGAGCGCGGTGGCAAAGGTGACGGCGTGCTCTTCGGCAATGCCCACGTCGACAAACTGCTTGCCTGCCGCGGTGCGGAGCTCGGGCGTAAAGCCCATGATATAGGGCGTGGCAGCCGTGATGGCGACAACCTGCGGGTCGTTCGCGATAGCGGCGTTGAGTGCCTCGCCCGTAATATCGGCATAGGTGCGCGGTGCGGGTTCGCTCGGGTGGCCCGGGCAAAGTTTGCGGCCGGTTGCCATATCGAAGGGCCCCACATGATGCCAGTGCTCCGGGTCGCTCTGGGCCGGCTCAAAGCCCTTGCCCTTGGCGGTGGAGACGTGCAGCACGATGGGATGATCGATATCGCGCAGCTCCTGCAGCGTATCGACCAGCGCTTGGACATCGTTGCCGGCGTCCAGGTAGCGATAGTCGAGCCCCAGCGCGCGGAAAACGTTGCGCTCGCAGGTGCCGTTGCTGGCGCGCAGCTCGGCCAGATTGCGATACAGACCACCGTGGTTTTCGGCAATGGACTGGTCGTTATCGTTGACGATAATGATCAAGTTGCTGTCGAGATCGGCGGCATTGTTAAAGCCCTCAAACGCCAGACCGCCCGAAAGCGAGCCGTCGCCAATAACAGTAATGACGTTATACGTGTCACCCGCCAGGTCGCGCGCGTGGGCAAGACCGCAGCCCAAGCTCACCGAGGTCGAGGTGTGACCCATGGCAAACAGGTCATGCTCGGACTCGTCGGGATTGGCAAAGCCAGAGGCCTCGCCATAACGCTCCGGATCGATATAGGTGTACGCGCGCCCGGTCAGCGCTTTGTGTGCGTAGGTCTGGTGCGACACGTCAAAGACAATCTTGTCGGTGGGGGAGTTAAACACGCGGTGGAGCGCGACCGTGAGCTCAACGACGCCCAGGTTGGGGGCAACGTGTCCGCCGACAGCGGCGGAGCTTTCGAGGATGGCGTGGCGAATCTCGTCGCAGAGCTGCGGGAGCTCGGCGCGATTAAGAGCCTTGACGTCCTCGGGCGTTGTCGTTTGCGTAAGCAGCATCGTTGTGGGTTACTCCATGCGAATCGAGCGCCGGCGCTCCCTCGGCCGGCACAATTGCACAAAACAGTCTCGCACATTTTGGCGTTTGATATGTGACGGCGGCGCGGTAATTCGCCAACTGGCGGGGCAAAACGTTTTGTCCGATGCCATACTGGTAGATTCGATGATGATTTTATTCAATGCGTGCAGGACGTGGCTTGCCGCCGTGAGCCGCTGGAAGGAGGCAGCATGTCTGATGCCGTTCGTGCCGAGAAAATCGCGCACGAGGTCGACGATGCCGCCCACCAGCTGGCCCAGGCGGGCCGCTTGGACCTGACGCACGAGTTTGTCCAGCATGGCGACGTGACGGTCTATGCACATGTGACTTCGGTAGCGCGGGTGAGCCTGTCCTTTGCCGAGCGCTTGGGCCGTGCTGGCATTTCGGTCGACCGTGCCTCGCTGCTGCGCGGTGCCCTGCTGCACGATTACTTTCTCTACGATTGGCACGACCCCGATCCGAGCCATCGACTGCACGGATTTCGGCATCCATTTTTTGCCCTGGCACGTGCCGAAGAGGATTTTGAGCTGACGCCGCGCGAACGGAATATTATCGCGCGACATATGTTTCCGCTGGTGCCAGTGCCGCCGACGTGTCGCGAGGCATGGATTGTGTGCCTGGCTGATAAGTGGTGCGCACTGTGCGAGACGGTCGCCGGCCGTCTGCCGCGCAAAGACGGCGCGAACGATTTGAACGAGGGCTCGAGTGACGGCTCGAGTAAAGAATCGAGCGAAAAGAGGAGAGGGTAGACGGTGGAAACCGCGATTGATATGGCGTTTGGCGGCGCGACGCTTGCCGCCTGCCCGCTTTCGGCACTGGTGCTCTCGTTTGCCCTTTACGGGTTTTGCGGTTGGGCATGGGAGTCGACAGTATGTGCCATGCTCAACCAAGGACGCTTTGCCAACAGCGGATTCTTGCTGGGGCCGTGTTGTCCTATCTATGGTGTGGGCGGCATAGCCTGCTGGCTTTTGCTGCGCGGGATTCCGGATGCCTCGAGCCAGTTTGTCGCCGCGGCGCTTGTCTGCAGCGTAATCGAGTACAGTGTGGGCTTTCTATTGGAAAAAACAACAGGCGCGCGCTTTTGGGATTACTCGCACCTGCCGTTTAATTTGCATGGACGCATCTGTCTGTACTGGGCCTGCGCGTTTGGCTTGGGTGCGTTGTGCATTTGTCGCGTAGTGGAGCCGGCATTGCTGGGGCTGCTTGGCCATCTGCCGGTGCTGATTGTGCGGCTGTCCGCCTTTATCGTTGCGGTCGCGATGATGGTCGACGCGGCATGCTCTTTGGCCAGTTGGCGCCGCCTGTCCGATCAGCTGGAGCGTGTGCGTGCCGACCTTGCCGACCGCATCAATGAGTCGCTTGCCGATGCGTCTGACTCCATGCTCGAACGTATTCCCGATTCGGCGATCGACTCGGTGACGCAGACGCATATCCGCAGCCGTGCCGTTAACGCGTGGCTGGCCGAGCTGGGCGATGCAACGCTCGATGCCCTGCGTGAGAAGGCTTCGATGCCGACGTTTATCTCGGACGGCGCTCATGGCCTGGCGCTTGCCGCCCGCCGCGTGGCCGATGCCGCGCCGAACATGCCGCGTCCGTCGCTCAGTCGTCGCCTTGCCGGCAAGCGCATGAGCCGTCCGGTGCCAAGCGTGTCGCTCAGCCGCCGCGACCTACGCTTCTTTAACGCCTTCCCGCGTCTGCGCATCAATCGCTACGAAGGTGTCATTCGAGCAACTAATCTCCGCGACCGAGCCCGCGAGCTGTTCCGCCATTAGCCGGGACGGGCGCGCTCACGGCTTCCTTGCTCGCGTATTTCCCGTCCGTTTCGCGTCCGTTGCCGCGCCGTTTCCAAGATTGCGGCACCGTTTCCATTCGACAACGCAGCGTTTAACAACGCCGTATCTGGTCTACACCAGTTGCCCCTCGGCCCCATTATGGGCGCCGACAACGTTCATGCGATCAAGGGGGAGCGAATGTACGATACGGGATCGACAACGTTTATGCTCATCTGCACCATGCTTGTGTTTTTAATGACACCGGGTCTGGCGTTTTTCTATGGCGGCCTGTCCAGGCGCAAAAATGTCATCAACACCATGCTCATGTGCTTTGGCGCCATTGGCCTGGTTGGTGTGCTGTGGATTGTTGCCGGCTGGTCGCTGGCCTACGGCAGCGACGGTTCCAGCCCGTTTATTGGAGGCCTTGACCAGCTGCTGTGCCTGCCGGTGCTCAACCAGGTGCTGCAGGCGGCCGAGGGGAATGCTGCGGACGGTGTCGTCTACCCTCAAATCATCAACATCGCCTTCCAGATGGCGTTTGCCATGATTACTGCCGCTATCGTCACGGGCAGCCTGGCCGGTCGTGTTAAGTTTGGTGCCATGACGGCCTTCCTGGGCATTTGGCTGCTCGTGGTCTATGCGCCGCTCGCCCACATGGTCTGGGGCGGCGAGGGTTCCTTTGTCGGCGACATCATCGGCGCGCTCGACTTTGCCGGCGGCGACGTGGTGCACATTTCGTCCGGTCTTACCGGCCTGATCCTCTGCTTAATGCTCGGCCGTCGTCGTGGCTTTGGCATGGTGAGCTACCGTCCGCATAACGTGCCGTTTGTGGCGCTGGGCGCCGGGCTGCTTTGGTTTGGCTGGTTTGGCTTTAACGGCGGCAGCGAGTTTAAGGCCGACGCCGTGGCGGCACTCGCCGTCCTCAACACCGTGACGGCCAGCGCGGCGGGCATGGTCTCGTGGCTTGCCGTCGAGCGCGTGCACACCGGTCGCCCCACGCTGGTGGGTGCCAGCACCGGTCCGGTTGCGGGCCTCGTGGTGGTCACGCCCGGCGCGGGCTTTGTCGAGCCGTGGGCAGCGCTGGTCATGGGCCTGATCGTCTCGCCCGTCTGCTACCTGGCCATCAGCCATCTTAAGACCAAGCTTGGCTACGACGATGCGCTCGACGCGTTCGGTTGCCACGGCATTGGCGGCATCCTGGGCGGCGTACTCACGGGCCTGTTCTGTGTGCCGGAGCTTTCATGGACCGGTAAGGGCGGCCTGTTCTACACGGGCGACGTTTCACTGCTCATCTCGCAGATTTTGGGCATTGTGGTGACGGTCGTCATTGTACTGGTACTCGATTTGGTGATCGCCGCGGTGGTCAAGGCACTGTTCCACGGCAGCCTGCGTGTGGACGAGGCCGACGAGGCGCTGGGCTTGGATGCCAGTCAGCACGGCGAGAGTGCTTACCCCTCCTTCTCGGGACTCGATTAGCAGCTTCCCCAAGCACCGCACCTTGCCGCTTAATCGTCGCTCACGTACTTAAGTACGCTTCGCTCCTCTTTCACGGCAATCTGCGGCACTTGGGAAACCTGCCAAGACCAGTTAGTTGCACTTTTTTGATTTGCAAGGCTGGTCTGTGGCACCTGGAAAACCCGTGCCATGTGAAGGACAATTCATTTCTTTGATAAAGAGAGGAATTCACTATGAAGAAGATTACGGCGATCGTTCGTGCTGAGAAGCTTGAGGTTCTTAAAGATGCGCTGTTTGCTGCTGATGTTCGCGGTATGACTATCAACCAGGTGCAGGGCTGCGGCTCACAGCATGGCTGGAAGGAATACGTGCGCGGCAACGAGTTGCTTGTCAACACGAT
>URDE01000048.1:0-12538 GCA_900546525.1 uncultured Collinsella sp. | reverse complement strand
GATGGCTTTTTGCGTGTGGCGGCGGCGTCGCCGCGGATTCGCGTGGCCGATGTCGAGGGCAATGCCGAGGTTGCGCTGGCGGCTGTTCGCGAGGCTACCGAGCGCGGCGTCCGCGCGCTGGTGCTGCCCGAGCTTAACCTGACCGGCTATACCGCGGCTGATCTGTTCCATAACCGTACATTGCTGCATGCCTGCGAGACCGCACTGGCACATATTCTCGATGAAACCCGCGAGCTGCCGATTGTCTTTACCATCGGTCTTCCCGTTGCAGTTGCCGAGAATATCTACAACTGCGCCGCCGTGTGCTGCGCGGGCGAGCTTTTGGGTCTTACGGCCAAGAAGTATCTGCCCAACTATGGCGAGTTCTACGAGCGCCGCTGGTTTGCTCCGGCGCCCGCAGATCCTGTGTGGGTCGAGTTTGCCGGTCAGGGTCCGGTTCCGCTGGGTTCGGGGCTTGTCTACCGCTGCTGTGATGAAGGTGCCGAGGACATGGTGCTGGGCGTTGAGGTCTGCGAGGACCTATGGGTGCCGGCGCCCCCTTCGACCGAGATGGCGCTTGCCGGTGCGACGGTGATCCTCAACCCGTCGGCCTCGGACGAGATTATCGGTAAGGCAGATTACCGACGCAGCCTCATATCCAACCAGAGCGCGCGCCTGTACTGTGCCTATGCCTATGCAGATGCGAGCGAGGGCGAGTCCACGACCGACATGGTCTTTGCGGGCGAGAACCTCGTCTACGAAAACGGATCTAAGCTCGCCGCCACGAAGCTCCTCACCTGCGATATGGCCGTCGCCGACGTTGACCTTGACCGCCTGGTTGCCGAGCGCCGTCGCTCGACGACGTGGACGCGCGCGGACGATGCGCCGGAGGCCACGACCGTTGAATTTTCGTTTGAGGGCGTGCTGGCAGACGAACCTGTCCTGCACGATGCACTCGGCATCGACCGTGTCTTCCCTCGCGCGCCCTTTGTGCCGGCCGACCATGGCGACCTGGCCGAGCGTTGCGAGACTATCCTCGACCTGCAGACCGCCGGCCTCAAGACCCGCCTTGCCCATACGGGTACCAAGGCTGCAGTCATCGGTCTTTCGGGCGGCCTGGACTCCACGCTGGCACTGCTCGTGACAGTTCGCGCCTTCGATGCGCTGGGGCTGCCGCGCACCGGTATCACAGCCGTGTCCATGCCCGGCTTTGGCACGACGCATCGCACCAAGTCGAATGCCGAGTCGCTCGCCCGCGACCTGGGCGTGAGCTTCCGCGAGGTTTCGATCCACGCGGCTGTGGAGCAGCACTTCAAGGACATTGAGCACGATCCGGCCGTGCAGGACGTGACCTACGAGAACAGCCAGGCCCGCGAGCGTACGCAGATTCTGATGGATCTGGCCAATCAGGCTGGCGGTTTTGTCATCGGCACGGGCGACTTGTCGGAGCTGGCACTCGGTTGGGCTACCTATAACGGCGACCACATGAGCATGTATGCCGTCAACGCGAGCGTGCCCAAGACGCTTGTGCGCCATCTGGTGCGTTATGCTGCCGATGTCTTTGGCGGGCGTATTGCCGAGACGCTGCTCGACATCCTCGATACGCCGGTATCTCCCGAGCTTCTGCCGCCCACGGGCGACGGCGAGATTGCGCAGAAGACTGAGGATTTGGTGGGCCCGTACGAGCTGCACGACTACTTCCTCTACTACCTGCTGCGTTTTGGCTTTGAGCCGGGCAAGATCTACCGCATGGCGCTCAAGAGCTTCGAGGGCGTCTACGATGCCAAGACCGTCTACACGTGGCTGCGTACGTTCTATCGTCGCTTCTTTGCCCAGCAGTTTAAGCGCAGCTGCCTGCCCGATGGTCCCAAGGTGGGCTCGGTGACGCTCAGCCCGCGCGGCGATTGGCGTATGCCGAGTGACGCCAGCTCGCGTCTGTGGCTTGCGCAGATCGACGCACTCAATGCAATTGACTGAGGTTGGCTAAATTGAACCAATACGGGGGTTGTAAGCGTTACACTTTTGCAATCTGATGGCCCGTATCGCGCGGCGCTCTTGTCGGAGCGCCGCGTTTTTTATATCGAAAGGTGGCACCATGCAGGCATCGCAGCGTCTCGAGCGCTTTGGCGCGGAGGTCTTCGCCTCGCTCAACAACAAACTGCTTGCGCTGAAGGCTCAGGGCAAGACCATTTACAACATGAGCGTGGGCACGCCCGACTTTAAGCCGTACGACCACGTGGTCGATGCGCTCACACAAGCCGCCCAGGATCCCGAGATGTGGAAGTACGCCCTGCGCGACCTGCCCGAACTCAAGCAAGCCGTGTGCGATTACTATGAGCGCCGCTTTGGCGTTTCGGGCATTACGCCGTCCATGGTGCAGTCGTGCAACGGCACACAGGAGGGCGTGGGTCATTTGGGCCTGGCTCTGCTCGATCCGGGTGATACCATCCTGGTGCCCGATCCGTGCTATCCGGTCTTTGAGGCGGGCGCTAAGATTGCCGATGCCAAGCTCGAGTACTATCCGCTGGTTGCCGAGCACAATTACTTGCCCTATGTGGCGGGCATCGATCCCGAGGTGGCCGACCGTGCCAAGTACATGATCGTGTCACTGCCCGCCAATCCGGTGGGCTCGGTGGGCACGCCCGAGATCTACGAGGAGATCATCGCTTTCGCCCACGAGCACGACCTGTTGATCGTCCACGACAACGCATACTCGGACATTGTGTTCGACGGCGAGCCGGGCGGCAGCTTCTTGCAGTATCCCGGCGCGCTCGAGGTGGGCGTTGAGTTCTTCTCGCTTTCCAAGTCGTTTAACGTCACCGGTGCGCGCATCGGCTTTTTGGTCGGTCGCGAGGATGTGGTCTCGGCCTTTGCCAAGCTGCGTGGCCAGATCGACTTCGGTATGTTCTTCCCGATCCAGAAGGCTGCTATCGCTTGCCTGAACGGTCCGCGCGATGAGGTCGAGGCGCAGCGTCTGAAGTACCAGGAGCGCCGCGATGCTCTGTGCGACGGTCTTGAGGGCCTGGGCTGGGAGCGTCCCAACGCGCATGGCTCTATGTTTGTGTGGGCCAAGCTTCCTGGCGGTCGCACCGATTCCATGGCGTTTTGCGAGGAGCTCATGGAGAAGGCCGGCGTTGTGGTGACGCCGGGCGCGAGCTTTGGTCCTTCGGGCGAGGGACACGTGCGCATGGCGCTGGTCCTGCCGCCCGATCAGATCGCTTTGGCTGTCGAGGCCATTCGCGAGGCGGGCCTGTATTAGAAAGTTGTCTCGGCTCGTCAATAGCTCGAAACCGATTTCGTGCAGTTATTTTACGAATTCTGCAAACAATTTCGGTAAACGGTCGATTTTTGGCTGCGAATAGGAGCATAATCAAAGTCCCGATTGGATGTATTGGGATTACGGCAAGCCGCTCGGGTCGTTCCCGGGCGGCTTGTTTGTGGAGAGAGATGGGAGTTTCTAATGGTTAACGAGAAGAAGGTCGCTATTGTCGGCTGCGGTTTCGTCGGTTCGTCTTCGGCGTTCGCGCTGATGCAGAGTGGTCTGTTCTCTGAGATGGTCCTCATCGACGTGGACAAGAACCGCGCCGAGGGCGAGGCCCTGGATATCGCGCACGGCATGACGTTTGCCGAGCCGATGAAGATCTACGCCGGCGATTATTCCGATGTCGCCGACGCCGCCATGATCGTCGTCACCGCTGGCGCTGCCCAGAAGCCCGGTGAGACCCGCCTGGACCTGGTCAACAAGAACGTCAATATCTTTAAGTCCATTATCCCCGAGATTAAGAAGTCCGGCTTTGACGGCATTCTGCTCATCGTCTCCAACCCGGTCGATGTTCTGACCTATGCCGCCATCAAGATGTCCGGCCTGCCCGAGGGCCATGTCATCGGCTCCGGTACCGTGCTCGACACCGGTCGCCTGCAGCAGATGCTTGGTGCCCACGTCGAGGTTGACCCGCGCGACGTTCAGGCCTATGTCATGGGTGAGCACGGCGACTCCGAGTTTGTCGCTTGGTCCAGCGCTCAGGTTGCCGGCGTTCCGCTGAACACCTTCTGTGAGCTTCACGGCCACCTGGAGCATGAGGCTGCCGAGAAGCGCATCGCCGAGGACGTCAAGAACTCCGCCTACACCATCATCGAGAAGAAGCACGCCACCTACTATGGCGTCGCCATGGCCGTCAAGCGCATCTGCACCGCCGTTATGCGCGATGAGCAGACCGTTCTGCCTGTCTCCTCGCTCATGGTGGGCGAGTATGGCCTGTCCGATCTTGCCATCTCCATGCCGACCGTCGTTGGCCGCGACGGCGTTGTCTGCCGCGTCCCCGTGCCGCTGAACGATGACGAGCAGCATGAGCTCACCGTCTCCGCCAAGGCCCTCAAGGACATCATCGACAGCGTCGATTTCTCCTGCTAAATCAAGCTCGCTAGAGCGAAAAGCTACAATGAAGGCGTCCGGGTCCACACGGCCCGGGCGCCTTTTGGTGCAAAGTAACCTGACCCCAATGCACCATCCCAATACACCATAGTTGATGGGAGGGCCATGTCGGATTCGCCTAATTTTTTGACCTATGCTCAGACGGCGTTTGATCCGTTTGAGGAGCGGCCGTTCTGCGCGGTGGACAGCCTGGTCTTTGCGTGGTTGTCCTATTTGCGTTTGCCGGGTGATATGGCGGAGCTGACGAACTGGCAGGGCCTAGACGTACGCGAGCTGCTGCGTGCCGAGTGCTATCGGGACATGATTGACGACTTGTGGGATCCAGAGGGGAGCAGGGCCTTGTTGGAGGCCGTGGCAGCAAGTCCTCGCTACCGTGGCGTGCACGTTTGCGGCTATCGTGCTGTGAGCGATATGGTGGCGACGGAGCAGTTTGCAGCCATGGCGTTCCGGTTTCCGGCGGGGTTTAGTTATCTTTCCTTCCGGGGGACCGATAGTACGATTGTGGGCTGGAAAGAAGACTTTAACATGGCGTTCCGGTGTCCTGTGCCGGCCCAGGAATCCGCGGCACGTTATGTGGACGAGGCGGCGGATGCGATTGGCGGGCCGCTTTTGTGCGGGGGTCATTCCAAGGGTGGAAACCTTGCGGTGTACGGTGCAGCGATGTGCTCCGATGTTGCCCGTGAACGAATCGAACGGGCGTATTCCCATGATGGCCCGGGCTTCGTCGAGGAGTTTCTGAACGGCAACGCCTTTGCCGATCTTTCCGGTCGAATCGACAAGACGCTACCTCGGTCGTCGATCTTTGGCATGATGTTCGAGACACAGGAGGACTATGCCATCGTTGAGAGCACCGAGTTCAGCCTGCTGCAGCACAATCCCTTTAGCTGGGTGGTTGATGGTCACGACTTCGTGTACTGTGAGCGCCTGTCTGCCGGTGCTCGATACGTTGATGGTTCCATTCGTGAGATGCTGCTTGCAGTGTCGCCTAGCGAACGCGAGCGTTTTGTAGATGCGTTGTTCTCCGTGTTTGAGGCTACGGGTGCTGAGCGGTTTGCGGATATCGCTGGGAATCTGCGCGAGAGCCTGCCCGTGATGCTCCAGGCTGCGCAAGGCTTTGACGAGGATACACGACGCTTTGTCTCGCAGACCATCGTTGCGATTCTTAAGTGTGCGCTGCTGCCCAAACGACCCCAGATCGACGTGCCCGCTGCCGGCAAGAGTTTGGCAGAACAGCTCGAGGCTTGGCAGTCCGAGCTCCTGCGCTAACCATTGGTGCAAGCAACCTGTCCCCGATGCACCAATCTTCGAAGCGCCTGGGGCGGGCTCGACCGCTATACTGATTCGTGCCGAAATCGATCTAGAACGGAATGCCGTATATGAAAATCAATCACGCGATTCTGCATATCCTGGACTTTGACTCTGCCGTCAACGTCATGAGCCAGCGAGAGCTCGATATCGAGAGCCGTACCGTGCGCAACTTCGTGACCACGCATCTGCGCCGCGCACGCACCTCGGCCGACAATAAACGCGCCACGTTTGCCGAGAACTCCGCATTCGGCGGCGAGCTCAAGGGCTATTTCTTTGGTGAGCGTGAGTTCGTGGACCTGTCTCAGCAGATTGCGGAGTTCATCTCTTCCGAACTTACCAAGGCCGAGAAAGCCGAGTCCACTGACGTGCTTGTGGCGGACTTTGATGACGATGAGGATGCCCGCTGGTTTGCCGTGATGCTGCTGGGCTCCAAGCAGGCTTTTATGCACGAGGTAGGTCGCGAAGAGGGCGAGGTGCGCAACGACATTGCGCGCCACTACGCCATTCTGCCGAACCCTTCGCAAAAGGTGCCGAGCTATGCAATCGTGCGTGCAAGCACCATGGAGATCGGCTATGTGGACAAGAAACGCAAGATCGCCGGCGAGGACCGTATGCTTATCCCCGATGGCCTGCTGCAGTGCGACACGGGCGTATCGGGCAAGGAGGTCATCGACACCGTGACGCGTGTGGTCGAGGAAGTCGCCGAGGAGCACGGTGCCAATACGGCCGTAGCGCTCGCCAAGGTTAAGGCTGCTGTTGCCGAGAAGGTCGAGGATGACGAGGAACTGCCGCCTTGGGATATCGTCGACGAGGTCTTTGAGGACGAGCCGGTCATCAAGGAGAGCGTGCGCGCGGCACTGACCGAGGAGAAGGTGCCTGAGCGTGTGCCCGTGGAGCGCAAGCAGGTCGAACGCGCGGCCGTGCGCAATCACAAGATCCGTACCGACACGGGTATCGAGATCAGCTTCCCGGCCGAGATGGGTTCGAACTCCGAGTACATTGAGTTCGTCAACGAGCCCAACGGCCTCATTTCCATCGAGCTCAAAAATATCGGGTCAATTGAGAATCGATAAGCTGCGCTGGACGCTGCTGAAAAACAAAGGTCGAAGCCCTTCGGGACTTCGGCCTTTGTTGCTTGGGGCTGAATTACGTTGCAGGTTGAGCATACGTCAGCGAAAACGCCCCTAGGCGAGCAAGGTGACGTGAAAGAGGAGGGAAGCGTACTTCGGTACGCGACCGACGATTGAACGTCAGATTGCCGCTTAGGGGCGTTTGCAGCGTCGACTGGTCCGTCGTTCGTTAGAACGACGGAACCAAAGGTGGAGCGTCGACTAGTTACGCGGTTTGGTAAAACCGCGTAACCCTACAGCTGGCGCAGGCCTTCCTCGAGACCGGTCTTGCTGTCGGTCTTCTCGTCGCGCATCTTGATGACGCGGGCGGGGACACCGGCCACGACGGCGCCGGCGGGGACATCCTCGACGCACACGGCGCCGGCGGCAACGACAGCGCCCTTGCCTACGTGCACGCCCTCCAGGACCACGGCGTTGGCGCCGATCATGACATCGTCCTCGATGATGACGGGCGTGGCGCTGGCGGGCTCCACAACGCCTGCCAGCACGGTGCCGGCGCCGATGTGGCAGTTCTTGCCCACGGTGGCGCGGCCGCCCAGCACGGCGCCCATATCAATCATGGAGCCTTCGCCAATGACGGAGCCGATGTTGATGACGGCGCCCATCATGATGACGGCGCGATCGCCGATCTCGACGCGGTCACGGATGATCGCGCCCGGCTCGATGCGGGCGTTGATGCCCTTAAGGTCGAGCATGGGCACGGCAGAGTTGCGGCAGTCATTCTCGACATCGTAGTAGTCGATGGAGTCGGCATTGGCATCGAGGATGGCCTTGAGCTCATCCCAGTCGCCAAAGACGGTCTTGCCGCGACGGCCGCCGTAGACATGTGCGTCGCCCCAGGCAACCTTCATGCCGGGCTTCTCGCGCACGTATAGCTTGACAGGTGTCTTTTTGGGCGCGGTGGCGATGTAGTTGATAATCTCCTGGGCATTCATCTCGGCTGCGTTGCTCATTTGCTATCTCTCCTTTGGGTGGATTCGGTTGATACCTGGTTAGGCAAACATGACCTGGTCGAACGTATAGAAGCCGGGTTCGCGGGTGACGAGCTTCTGGGCGGCGGCCAGGGCGCCGTTGACGAAGATCTGACGGCTCGTGGCGCGGTGGGTGAGCGTGACCTCCTCGTCCTGGCCAAAGAAACTCACTTCGTGGACGCCGGCGACAGTGCCACCGCGCAGCGAGTGCATGCCGATCTCCTTGGGATCGCGCGCGCCGCACATGCCCTCGCGTCCGTAGACGGGGTGGTAGCCTGTCTCGGGCTCGGCCTCGACGACGGCGTCGAGCAGCAGCTTGGCGGTACCGCTGGGGGCGTCGACCTTTTGGTTATGGTGCGTCTCGACGATTTCGCAGTCAAAGCCGGGCAACTCGCGCGTGGCCTGGGCCACTAGATGACGCAGGGCTGCGATGCCGATGGAGTAATTGCCCGAGTGCATAACGCGGGTGTTCTGGCCCAGCTCGCGCAGATGGTCCATCTGCTCGGGGGTGTAGCCTGTGGTGCCCGAGACCAACGCCGCGCCCGTGCGCTCGACATAGGCGACGACGGCATCGAAGGTCACGACGTTCGAGAAGTCGATAATCACATCGGCAGCCGGTGCGTTCTCGAGCTTGCTCAAATCGAAGCCAATCTGGGCCACGATATCAAAAACGGGTTGACCGGCGGCGTCGACAACGCCCTCGGCGGTGGTGCGGATGAGCGAGCCCATGCGGCCCGTTCCCATAATGACGGTCTTAATCAAGCAGACCAGCCCCCTTCAGAGCATCGGTAAGTGCAGAGCGCGTGTCGTCTGCCATGGGGCACAGCGGCATGCGGTAGTTTGCCTCGATCATACCCATCTGGGCGAGCGCCTCTTTGACGGGGATGGGGTTGACCTCACTAAAGAGGGCATTGATGAGCGGCTGGCCGGCAATTTGGATATCGCGGGCACGCGCCACGTCACCGTCCAAATAGGCACGGCACATGTCATGCACGAGCTGCGGCTGCACGTCTGCCCACACGCTGATGGTGCCCGAGGCGCCCAGGCTCATGAGCGGTACGGTAAGCGCGTCCTCGCCCGAGTACATGCGGAAGTCGTCTGACAGCAGGTGGGCGATCTTGGCCGCGTAGGCGACGTTGCCCGAGGCCTCCTTAATACCCATGATGTTGGGGTGCGCGGCCAGGCGTTCTACGTTGCGCTCGCTGATGCCGCAGCCACAGCGGCCGGGGATGTTGTACAGGATGCAGGGGATGTCCACGGCATCGGCGACGGTCTTAAAGTGCTGATAGATACCCTCTTCGTTGGACTTGTTGTAGTAGGGGGTAATGAGCAGCAGGCCGTCGGCTCCCAAGCCCTGGTAAGTGAGCGACTTGGTGAGCATGGTTTGCGTGGAGTTGGAGCCCGAGCCGGCGATGACGGGGACGCGTCCTGCAACATGCTTGACCACGGCGGCGACGACGGAGTTGTCCTCGTCATCGGTCATCGTGGCGCTCTCGCCGGTGGTGCCCAGGGTGAGGATGGCGTCGGTGCCGTTTTGCAGGTGGAAATCGATAAGGCGCTCGAGTGCGTCAAAGTCGACGCTGCCGTCCTTTTTAAACGGCGTGACGAGGGCGACGATTGAGCCCTCGAGGTTGCGGATATCCATGTTCTTCTCCTTCGCTTCCGCGATCTGGATGCGCTTATTCCATTGGGCGGCGACGGCCAAGCGCTCGTCTTGGGCGCGACGGCGGGCACTTTCGGCGCGCGACTTGGCCAGCAGCTCTCGGCCGCTCGGCAGCACGTCGAGCGTGGCAAAGTAATCGCCCGGGCGCTCGGCACGGCGGATGAGGTCGGCTGAGCCATCGGGGCGCAGCAGAACCTCGGCGGAGCGCAGACGTCCGTTGTAGTTGTAGCCCATGGAGTAGCCATGCGCACCGGTATCGTGGATCACAAGCAGGTCGCCCATGTCGATATGCGGTAACTCGCGATCGATGGCGAACTTGTCGTTGTTCTCGCATAGGTTGCCCGTGATGTCGTAGGTGTCCGTAACGGGTACTGTGGTCTTGTCGGCGCCACCCGGCTGGCCCATCACCGTAATGTGGTGGTAGGCGCCATACATGGCAGGGCGGATCAGATCGACGGCGCTTGCGTCGACACCGATATAGTCCTTGTAGATCTGCTTCTCGTGGATGGCCTTGGTGACCAGGCAGCCGTAGGGGCCTATCATATAGCGGCCCATCTCGGTGCAGATGGCCACATCGCCCATACCGGCGGGAACCAGGATCTCGTCGTATGCCGCGTGTACCCCCTCGCCGATGGTGTGGATGTCGTTGGCCTGCTGCTCGGGCAGATAGGGGATGCCGACGCCGCCGGACAGATTAATGAAGGCGACATGTGCGCCGGTCTCGCGCTCCAGGCGCGCGGCAAGCTCAAAGAGGATGCGCGCGAGCTTGGGGTAGTAGTCGTTGGTGACGGTATTGCTGGCAAGGAATGCGTGGATGCCAAAGTTTTCGGCGCCCTTGGCCTTGAGCGTGCGGAAGGCCTCGAAGAGTTGCTCGGTGGTCATGCCGTACTTGGAATCGCCGGGGTTATCCATGATGCCATTGGAGAGCTGGAACAGGCCGCCCGGATTAAAGCGGCAGCTGACCGTTTTGGGGATGGGCCCCGCAACACGCTCAAAGAACTCGATGTGGCTGATGTCGTCAAAGTTGACGATGGCGCCCAGCTTGTCGGCGAGCTCAAAGTCGGCAGCTGGCGTGTCGTTGGACGAGAACATGATGTCGTGTCCCGTGATGCCCAGCGAGCGGGCGATCATGAGCTCGGTATAGCTCGAGCAATCGCAGCCGCAGCCGTATTCGTTGAGAATGGAGATGAGCGCCGGGTTGGGGTTGGCCTTGACGGCAAAGTATTCCTTAAAGCCCGGGTTCCATGCAAAGGCGTCGCGCACTTCTTGCATGTTGCGGCGGATGCCCGCCTCGTCGTATAGATGAAACGGCGTGGGGAACTGCTCGACGATATGCTCGAGTGTCTCCTTGTCCACAAACGGCTGCTTGGCCGCATATGCCTCGTTGGGGGTCAATGCCATGTCCCGTAAACCTCGCTATCCAGACGGCGCCATCTGCGCATCGAATCCGCATAGCGTGGACCCAATGTCCGGATAGCGCTCCCGCATTGCTGCAGACAGTCCTGTGGGTGTTTCCCGCAGGCCCACCAGGTTGTTCGTGCCCGAAAAACCCAGTTCGGCGGGTTTCGCCTCCCCACGGGGTCAAAGCCTGCCGGCTCGCCCGCGGCTCTTCGTGCCCGCGCCTCTATCAAGTGGTAACGACCCTATCACGTTGCACTTTACCAAACAAGAGTATTCGTATATAACGTTTAAAAAATGCAGCAATATGCTGGAAACATGTGTGCCACAATCCTGTATCACAATAAGTTGCAACAGATGTGCCTCACGAAGGGATTCTCTATGACCGAGCTCCAAGAACTCCGTCGCTATCGCCGCGATCTCCATCGCATTCCGGAGCTCGATTTCGATCTTCCGCAGACTATCGCCTATATCGAGGGCGTGTTGGCGCCGCTCGCTTGCGAGGTGACCCATCCGTGTCCCAGCTGCGTCTGCGCTTTCTTCGACGCTGGCGTTGGTGCCGCGCGTGCCACGGCGATTCGCGCCGATATGGATGCGCTGCCCATCGCGGAGGCGACGGGAGCGGCCTTTGCCTCGATCCATCCCGGCAAGATGCACGCTTGCGGACATGATGGACACATGGCCATGGCACTTGCCGCCGCGACGTATGTCGACCGTACGATTCGCGAGCAGCCGGGCGCCATGAGGCGCAACGTGCTCTTTGTGTTCCAGCCGGCCGAGGAAACGACCGGTGGCGCCAAGACGGTGTGCGAGAGCGGCGTGTTCGAGCGCTACGGGGCAGATCGCATCTTCGGGTTCCACGTATGGCCCGACCTGCCTGCAAACACTTTGGTGAGCTGCTCCGGTCCATTGCTGGCGCGCTCGAGTGAGACGCACGTGCGCATTCACGGGACAAGTATCCATATCGCCAAGACTTACGGCGTTCCCGTAAACGAATCACACGATGCGGCGCTGGCGGCTGCCAAGTTCTTGGTCGCCGAGCGCGAATTGATGGACGAGTTGGGTGCCGACGAGCCCTGCATTGGTAAGTTCGGCCTGCTGCAGGCCGGCACCGTCTGCAACGCGGTGGCGGGGGAGGCCCATGTTGCCGGCAGCCTGCGTGTGTTTACAGACGACATGTTCGACCGTGCACGCGAGGGCGTGCACCGCGTGCTTGATGAGGCATGCGCTGCAACGGGCTGCACGTACGATCTCGACTTTGCCGAGGGCTATCCGCCGGTTGACAACGACCCCGAGCTATTTGCCAATGTCGCGCCTGCTTTGCCCGAGCTGCAGCTCGTGGATGAGCCTTTGCTGATTGCCGAGGACTTCGCTTTCTATCAGCGCCATCTGCCGGGTGTGTTCTTCTTGCTGGGCACGGGTGTGCCAGAGGGGCAAGAAAACCCGATTGACGCTGATGGCTGCCCAGCCTATGCGATGAGCGCTCTTCACACTGATACCATGCTCTTTGATGAGGAAATTTTGCTCAAGGGCCTCGATGTCTACAAACGATTGCTTTTGCTTTGTTAGTCGACGGGGACGCATCTTCTCGAAAATACGAACAGATGTACGCTATAATAGAGATGTAGCTCTATAGAAACGTTTGACGTTATTAACG
>URDE01000047.1:0-12798 GCA_900546525.1 uncultured Collinsella sp. | reverse complement strand
AGCACTGCTCGAGCGCCTGCTCAAGGTCGGCAATCAGATCGGCCGTGTCCTCGAGACCGCACGACAGGCGTACCATGTCGGCAGAGATGCCGCAGGCGATGAGCTCCTCATCGTTCATTTGGCGATGGGTGGCGTTTGCCGGATGCAAGCAGCAGGTGCGGGCGTCGGCCACGTGCGTGGCGATCTGGGCGAGCTTAAGGCTCTTCATAAAGGTCTCGGCCGCCGCGCGACCACCGTTAAAGCCAAAGCTCACAACGCCGCAGGTACCGTTGGGCATGTACTTCTGAGCGATGTCATAGTACTTGTCGCCCTCCAGGCCCGGATAGCTCACGAAGCGTACCTTGGGGTGGCTCTGCAGGAACTTGGCGACCGCCAGACCATTCTCACAATGGCGCGGCATGCGCACGTGCAGGCTCTCGAGCGAGCTGTTCAGGAAGAACGCCGCCTGCGGGTTCTGCATGGGGCCGAGGTCGCGCATAAGCTGCGCAGTGGCCTTGGTAATAAAGGCGCCCTCGCGACCGAACTTCTCGGCATAGGTCACGCCGTGGTAGCTCTCGTCAGGCGTGGTGAGACCCGGGAACTTGTCCGCATGGGCCATCCAGTCAAACTGGCCGTGGTCGACGATCACGCCACCCAGGTAGGCCGCATGGCCATCCATGTACTTAGTGGTGGAGTGCGTGACGATGTCGGCGCCCCACTCAAAGGGACGGCACATCACGGGCGTCGGGAAGGTGTTGTCGACCATCAGCGGTACGCCGTGGTCGTGCGCGGCCTTGGCAAAGCGCTCAATATCGAGCACGGCAAGGGCGGGGTTAGCAATCGTCTCGCCAAAGACAAGCTTGGTGTTGGGCTGGAAGGCTGCCTCGAGCTCCTCGTCGGTGCAGTCGGGGGCAACGAACGTGCAGGTCAAGCCCATACGACCCATGGTGTGAGCCAACAGGTTGTAGGTACCGCCGTAGATGGCGGAGCTCGCGACCACGTGATCGCCGGCGCCGGCAACGTTAAAGATCGCGAGGAAGTTCGCGGCCATGCCCGAGCTCGTGAGCATCGCTGCGGTGCCGCCCTCCATCTCGCAGATCTTGGCGGCAACCAAATCGCACGTGGGATTCTGCAGACGGCTGTAGAAATAGCCCGACTCCTCCAGGTCAAACAGCTTGCCCATGTGCTCGGACGTGTCGTACTTCCACGTGGTGGACTGGTAGATGGGCACCTGGCGCGGCTCCGCATCTCCCGGGTGATACCCGCCCTGAACACATGTCGTACCGATGGTCTGCTCGCTCATATCCAACTCCCTTACTTGGGTTTTGTTTTTATTCGGTTCACGATACCGCTACCCTGCACCCCTCTCAACCCATCCCCAAGGTAGGTTATGGGACAAATTGATCAGGGGTATTTATCTCAAGCCTTGGGCATTTGCTCGATAGATAAAAATGAGGCATCCATGAAGCTCTCGATGATTACACGCACCGTCATGGGTACCATAGGCGGGTACACCGTGACTAAGGAGACAACGATGAAGCAAATCGATACGGCCCAGCTCGACATCACCGCCTGTCAGGCTCAGGCTGCCGAATACCATGCCCGTGGCTTCAACTGCGCCCAGGCCGTCGCCTGCACGCTCGCACCTGCCGTCGGACTCGACCCCCAGGTCGCCTTTACCCTCACCGAGGGCTTTGGCGCCGGCATGGGCGGCATGACCGAAACCTGTGGCGCCATCTCGGGCGCCGTGGCCATCATGGGTTTTGTAATGAGCGACGGCATGGAAAACCCCAAGACCAAGGGCCAGACCTACAAGCTGTCGCGCGAAATCGCCAAGCGTTTTAAAACGAAGAACACAACGACCGTCTGCGGCACGCTCAAGGGCGTCGGATCGGATAAGGGTCCGCTCCGCAGCTGCCCTGGTTGCATCGACGATGCCGTCGAGATCGCCTGCGATGTGCTAAAGCAGCTCGCCGAGTAAACGGCAGCAACAGAAAACGACGGCCGGCGCGCTTGGGATCCATCCAAAAGCACGCCGGCCGTCGCCATTAGAACTCGGCAAATTCGGGAGCGCCGACCTCGATCTCCTCGCGCCCCGCCATAAGCTCGCGCATCTTGGCGCAAAATAGCTCCTGCTCCCCCGCCTTAAACACCAAGTGAAGTGTCACGGCATCCGCGTAATCGGTATCCAAAACCTTGGCACCCAAATCCTGCGCCAAACGAAGCACCTGCTCATACTGCGGATAGGCCACATGCACGTCAACCGGCACGACGCTTGTCATCTCAACGATCTGCCCGGCCTCCTGAGCCGCAGCCACCGCCGCCTGCGTCGCCGCGGTATAGGCGCGCACCAAGCCGCCAGGCCCCAATAGTGTGCCGCCAAAATAGCGCGTCACCACACAGCAAACATTTTTGAGCTCTGCGCCGCGCAACACCTCGAGCGTCGGCATACCGCTCGTGCGGCTCGGCTCACCGTCATCGCTCTGGCGCTCGCGTCCATCGACCAAAATCCACGCGGGAACATTGTGCCGAGCGTCGTAATGACGCTTGCGAACCATCTCGATAAAGGCATTCGCCTCATCCTCGGACTCAATATGGACAAGCTGGGCAATAAACCGGCTCTTGCGGTCCACAAACTCGCCCGAAACCTCAATATTTGATTGCAGAGTTAAATAGCTGTCCAACAAAGCCCCTCAACAACAAGCAAAGCAACAAACAGCCTCAATAATACGGCAAAGGCCGTACCGATAACCCCGATAAATAGAACGGAAACGCCAATGATACCGTCACCAACAGCGAGAACCCGTCAGCGCGAGCAAGGTGCCTTGAAAGACAAGGGCATTGACCTTATGGTCATGCCCGAAGGCTTGAAAGGCAGATTGCCGCGCTGACGGGTTCGCAGCGTCAACATAGTTGCCAAGTGGGCCTATAAGCCGGGTTCTGTCGTGAACGGTCATTTATCTTGTCTGCACGTTACCGTGCAGCTCCACGCACGCTACCCGAACGCGGACCGGGCCGGTCCATAGCGTTCCTATTCGCGCTTGCTCCGGATGGGGCTTGCCAAGCCGCCGTGTTGCCACGACGCTGGTGGTCTCTTACACCACCGTTTCAGCTTTTCCCTTTACGCCTTGCGGCGCAGGTGGGAGTCTTCTTTTCTGCGGCGCTTTCCGTCGGATCACTCCGCCCGGCCGTTAGCCGGCATCCCGCCCTCTGGAGCCCGGACTTTCCTCACGCGTGTTGCAAGCAGCACATCGCGCGACCGTCTGGCCCACTCAGCAGAGCAAGAGTGTAGCACACCGTTGCCGCAGGCAATGGCACAACACAAGCGTTCGACACGATAAACCAAGAACCACTCCATACAGTACAATAGGGTTGTCGATGGGCAACGTCGCCAGTCGAGACGCGGCCGCGCTCCGCACCCCTCCGTCTACTCGGTGCGTTCCCGCCTCCTCCCCGAGGCGGGATGTCGGCATTTTTCATACACCGACAACCAAATAACGTGTGGACAGCCCGGCAGCATTGCGCATCTCGGCGCCAAATGCAAAAAGGGATCCGTCCATTACGGACGGATCCCTTAAAACAAGTGATAGTCAAACCGATTTACTCGGCGTCGGTCTCCTCGTCCTTCTTCTCGGAAGGCAGCGGGGTAACCTCGATCTCGACGCCCAGAGTCTCAGCAGCGGACTTCATGGACAGGGAGATACGACGACGGTCGAGGTCGATCTCCATGACCTTGACCTGAACCTTGTCGCCCACGTGGGTGACCTGAGAAGGCTGATCGACGTGCTTGTTGGCCATCTCGGAGATGTGCACCAGGCCCTCGATGCCCTCGCCCAGGTCGACGAATGCGCCGAACGGGACAAGCTTGGTCACAGTACCCTCGACGATAGCGCCGACGGGGTACTTCTTGACCAGTGCGCGCCACGGATCCTCGGTGGTCTGCTTGAGACCCAGGGAGATGCGCTCGCGGTTGAGATCGACGTCGAGAACCTCGACCTCGACCTCCTGGCCGACCTTGACAACCTCGGAAGGATGGTTGACGTGGTTCCAGGAGAGCTCGGAGATGTGGATGAGGCCGTCGATACCGCCGAGGTCGACGAAGGCGCCGAAGTCGACGATGGAGGAAACGGTGCCCTGGAGACGCATACCAGACTTGAGCTTGGACAGGATCTCGGAGCGCTCAGCCTTACGGGACTCCTCGAGCACGACGCGACGGGAGAGGACGACGTTGTTGCGGTTGCGGTCCATCTCGATGACGCGGGCCTCGATGCGGGTGCCCATGTAGGAGGTGAGGTCCTTGACGCGACGGAGGTCGACGAGGGAAGCGGGCAGGAAGCCACGCAGGCCGATGTCGAGGATCAGGCCGCCCTTGACAACTTCGATAACCTCGCCCTCGACGTTCTCGCCGGAGTTGAACTTCTCCTCGATGCGGTTCCAAGCACGCTCGTACTCGGCACGCTTCTTGGACAGGACCAGACGACCGTCCTTGTCCTCCTTCTGGAGAACCAGAGCCTCGATGGGATCACCGAGTGCAACGATGTCTGCAGGGTTAGCGTCCTTGCGGATGGACAGCTCGCGGACCGGGATAACGCCCTCGGACTTGAATCCGATGTCAACGAGCACCTCGTCATGCTCGATCTTAACGACAGTGCCGTTAACGAGATCGCCCTCATCAAAGTCGGTAATCGTACCGTCGATGAGGTTGTTCATCTCCTCCTCGTTGACATCGTCAAGAGAGAAAATGGACGAGTTCTGAATCTCA
The DNA here is from genome assembly GCA_900546525.1 of uncultured Collinsella sp. Lineage (GTDB taxonomy): Bacteria > Actinomycetota > Coriobacteriia > Coriobacteriales > Coriobacteriaceae > Collinsella. The sequence continues at coordinate 8,057 of URDE01000047.1, read as the reverse complement.
CTCAAAGGTGGACCCCTTTCGAACTACGGGGCCCCGATTGCTAGGACCTACAGAAGGGTGCGACAAGCACACAACGTTTAGGAACACTCGGGAGCCGACAGATACTAATGTGACGCTTATGCAATCACGTTCGTATAGATTACGGGGAAATTACTTCGATTTCAAGCGCGAACTGCGATTTTTTACTCGTATGGAGACTTTTTCGCAATCTTGTGGACGACCGTCTCCATAAATTGACGATAGGCAGTTAGGCATACGGCTTTGGGGTAAAGTATCCGGAGCAACGATTCTGGAACGATTTTTCGAGAAAGGTGCCCGCGTGCTCAAAGCAGTCGTTTTCGATATGGACGAGACGCTTCTTAGCATCAACCTCAACGCGTTCATCCTTCGCTATTTTAAGGATGTCTCGTCGATGCTCGCGGATATCGGACGACGCAGCCGAGGTGGCACGATGGCGCGCCTCGGCACCATCCTGGTCGACCTCAACGCCAATCGCCGAAGCGGCACGGACAACCGCACCAATCTTGAGTTTTACCGCACCGAGGTCGAGCGCAGGTGCGGCATCTGCCTCTCCGATCCTATCATCTACGAGGCGTTTACCTACTACGACCGCGAAGTGCTTCCGCACAAGAATGACGATGTCATCAACGCCCACGCCATGCCGGGCGCACACGCCGCGCTTCAGGCCGTACAGGACGCAGGGCTGCGCTGCGCGCTCTTTACCAACCCCAGCTTTCCGCAGGGGGCCATCGAGTGCCGCATGGGTTGGGGCGACCTGGCCGACGCCCCCTTTGAGCTCGTCACGCACATGGGAAACACCACCCGCTGCAAACCCGATGCCACCTACTATCTCGAGCAGCTTCAGGTGATGGGACTCGAGCCACACGAGGTCCTTATGGTGGGCAACGACCCCAAGCGCGACTTCCCCAGTCCCGCCTGCGGCATTCAAACTGCCTATGTTGGCCAGGGAAAACCCAGCCGAGCCACCTGGTGCGGAACCATGGAAGACCTCGCCCGCGACTTCAACGCCGTAATCGAAGCCTTCTACGAACACCAAATAGCCGACGAACTGTCATAGGACCCCTCCCACCAAACAAAATAGCGCCGCAGGTTGAGCATAAGTCAGCGAAAACGCCCCTAAGCGAGCCATGTGCCTTGAAAGAGGAGGGCATGGGCCTTCTGGCCATGCCCGACGATTGAAAGGCAGATTGCCGCTTAGGGACGTTTGCAGCGTCGACTGGTTACGCGGTTTGATAAAACCGCGTAACTAACAGACTCGAGTCTTGCCGATCATAATGTTGAGAATCTCGACGTCGGTATCTTTCATACCCACACGGCCTACGTAGCCCATACTGGCGATTGTCTGCTCAACGGTATCCTGGATCAGGCCCTCGCCGGCACGGAAGCCGCGGCCCTGCATGGCCATATCGTGGCCCAGAATCGCCGCATCAACGGCTGCGGAAATCTTGGCGGCACAGCTCGCCTTGGCGCCATCGCACACGATGCCGCCCACGTTGCCAAGCGTATTCGATACCGTCGCGCCAATCTGCTCGCGCGTGCCACCGCACAGCCAGGTAATGGCTGCGCCGGCACCGCACGCGGCGCAAATCGCACCGCAAAACGCCGAGAGCGCACCAATATAGCTCTTGATATGCACGGCGATAAGATCGGACAGCATCACGGCGCGCACCAGGCGCTCGTGGTCGCAGCGCAGGTACTCGGCATACTCCATGACGGGCAATGCGCAGGTAATGCCTTGATTACCCGAGCCGCACACAATGGCGACCGGCAGCGCGCAACCGTTCATGCGGGCGTCGGATCCGGCGGCCGCACGGGCACGGGCACGGCAGGCGACGTCATCGGCACGAGCACCCAGCAGCGTGCGGCCCACCTCGGCGCCCCAAGCGTGCGCAAGGCCCTCGGCACTGATCGCGCCATTCAGCTCAATCTGACGCTCGACGGCAGCGCGGGCGTCCTCAATGTCGCCGTCCTCAATAAAGTCGATGATGGACTCAATCGACATGGGCGTGTCGGCCTTATCCGCCGCACGCTCGGCCACAACGCGCTCGGCGCAGGCGGCACACTCCCCCGCCGACTTGCCGCATACCGGAATACCGTCGAGCGTATGGCACGTGACATTGGTGTGGTGGTCGGTAATCTCGACGACCGCGGTATGGCCCCCGGCTGTGGCAGTCACCTTGATGTAGAGGTTGGGCACGCCCTCGACAAGCGACACATCGCAGTAACCGGCATCCGCGAGGAGCTCGGTCACGCGAGCACGGTCTTTATCGTCAACGCTCTCGAGCACCTCGAGCGCGCTCTTGGCGTCACCGCCCACGGCACCCAGCACGGCCGCGGCTTCAATACCGTGCATGCCGCCCGAGTTGGGCACGGTCACGCTCTTAACGTTCTTGATGATATTGCCCGAGCAGGCAACATCCATATGATCGGGTTCGCAACCGAGCGTCTGGCTCGCCAGCGCCGCTGCATAGGCAACGGCAATGGGCTCGGTGCAGCCGAGCGCACAGACAAGCTCGCGGTTCAAAACATCGCAAAACGCGGTATCACGAAGGGAATCGGCAGACATAGGTATCTCCTACTTGTATAACGGGCTGGACTCTCAAGAATAGTTAGCTCTTTTATTTGATAACAATGCATCAAAAACCGCAACCATGGTTCCGACGGACGGCGTTCAAGCGCAATCTGACAGCATTCATTCATGAAAAGATAGTCTTGCTGCAAACTAAAGCGTTTGACCAAAAAACGCCCGAGCGTTTACGCAAAAGTCGCGCTATCATGCAGTCGAACGCGGTAAAACCTTTAGCAATCTCGCCGCACAGACCAGAGAGGAACCATCCATGAAGATCGGTATCGGCAACGACCACGCCGCCGTCGAGCTCAAGAACATCATCTCCGAGCACCTGAAGGAGCGCGGCTGCGAGGTCGTGAACTTTGGCACCGACACCTCCGAGAGCTTTGACTACCCAATCGCCGGCTACAAGGTGGGTAAGGCCGTTGCCAACGGCGACGTCGACCTGGGCATCCTGATCTGCGGCACCGGTGTCGGGATTAGCCTGGCCGCCAACAAGGTCGAGGGCGTACGCGCCGTCGTGTGCTCCGAACCCTTCAGCGCCAAGCTCTCGCGCATGCACAACAATACCAACGTACTCGCCTTTGGCGCCCGCGTCGTGGGCTCCGAGCTCGCCAAGATGATCGTCGACGAGTGGCTCGACGCCGAGTTTGAGGGCGGCCGCCACGAGCGTCGCGTTAACCTCCTCAACGAGATCGACCACACGCGCGGCCTCAAGGTCGTCGACGAGGCCTAAAGACCTACAAAGCCATACGCTAACGCCAGCCCCCGCCCGGAAGAAACATCCGGACGGGGGCTCTTTAGTAGATTTCTAAGCGGTTACCAAAAATCTACTGGAATAAAAAGGGCGCCGCGGATGGAATTCCGCGGCGCCAAAGCCACACGCTAACAGCTTTAAGGAGTCAAAGCTGGTTTAGCCAAAGAAGCGCTTGATCTCGATCTCGGCGTTCTCCAAGCAGTCGGAGCCGTGGATTACGTTAGCGTTGACATCGACAGCGAAGTCGCCGCGAATGGTGCCGGGAGCAGCATCAAGCGGGTTGGTAGCACCCATAAGGGTGCGCATCTTGGAGACAGCGGAGAGACCGGAAACGACCATCTTAACGACCGGGCCGCTCGTCATAAAGTCACAGAGACCACCAAAGAAGGGCTTGTCGGCCAGATGGGCGTAGTGCTCCTCGACGGTAGCGCGCTCGAGCGTGGTCATCTCCATGCGCTCGATGACAAGGCCGCTGCGCTCGATGCGAGCAACAATCTCGCCGATCTTGCGATCGCGCACGGCGTCGGGCTTAATCATGATGAAGGTCTTCTCGATAGCCATAAGGTAGCCTTTCAAGTAGGTTCGCGCGTGCCCAAGTCCCATTCCGGCACCCGCCTGGACTGCATCGTAACAGAGTTTTAGCTGCAGTTAAACAAAAAGCTGTATATTGAAACGCTGCAATTTATTAAAGCGCTCCATATGTGTCACTTCTGTTTCGAAGCCCGATTAGAGTACCATCCGACCGCCCATCAACCGCACCGAACAGAGCAGGCGGTCGGTTGCCGCCCGCGAACGTATCCCCTTCACAACCTGCCCAAAGGTCCTACAGAAGTTCTCGACAAGGCCCTCCCCCATAGCAACAAAATACGGGCGCCCGCAACAGCAGACGCCCGTAAACAAAAACAATTTATCAATACATGGCCAAAACGGCTTCAGCCAAACCCTACTTTACCCCGTGCCCCATCTCAACGACCTTAGTCAGCGATCCAAACACGCCCTCGTCGGCCACGAGCTGCGCCTCGGAACGCTGCAGCTGCACGGCAACGGCGGCAGGGGCGGTGCCGCCCTCGGTCGTGCGCGCGGCGACAATCGACGGGATGTCGAGCGCCTCGATAATGTCGTGCTCAAAGAGCGGGCTCGCCTCCTGGAACACCTCAAACGGCAGGTCCTCAAGATTGCAGCCGCGCTTCTCGCACATCAGGACCAAATGGCCCACCACGGCATGCGCCTCACGGAACGGCAGACCGCGCTTGGCCAGGTAATCGGCAACATCGGTGGCGGCAAGGTGCCCCACGCCGCACTCGCGCGCCATGGCATCCTCGTTGACGGTCCAAGTCGAAATCATACCGGCCATAACCGACAGGCACTGCATGAGCGTATGGGCAGTATCGAGGGCGCCCTCCTTGTCCTCCTGCAAGTCCTTGTTATAAGCAAGCGGCAGGCCTTTCATGGTCACAAGCAGTTGCACCAAGTTGCCATAGACTCGGCCGCTCTTGCCGCGGATAAGCTCGGCAAAGTCGGGGTTCTTCTTCTGCGGCATGATGGACGAGCCGGTGGAGTAGGAGTCGGAAAGCGTGATAAAGCCAAATTCGGAGCTCGACCACAGCACGATCTCCTCGGAAAGACGCGACAGGTGCATGGCCATGACGGAGCCGGCGTAATGCAGATCGAGCAGGAAATCACGGTCGGAAACCGCATCGAGCGAGTTGGGAATCACACCCGCAAAGCCAAGTTCGGCAGCCGTCATCTGACGATCGAGCGGATAGCTCGTACCGGCAAGAGCGGCAGCGCCCAGTGGGCAGTTGTCGGCGGCATCAAAGGCGGCCTTCAGGCGTGTAAAGTCGCGCGCGAACATCCAGGAATACGCCAGCAGATGATGCGACAGCAGCACGGGCTGAGCGTGCTGCATGTGCGTATAGCCCGGCAGAATCACCTTGTCGTACTTCTTGGCCGCATCCACCAGCACATGGCGCAGTTCAAGATTGGCCTCCATGAGCTCCTTGGCCAGCGCCTTAACGCCCAGGCGCGTATCGGTCGCAACCTGGTCGTTGCGCGAACGCCCGGTATGCAGGCGCTTGGCGGCCTCGCCGATGCGGCGCGTCAGCTCGCTCTCGATGGACATATGAATGTCCTCGTCGTTGATGTCGAAGGTGAAGTTGCCGGCATCGATATCCTGTTCGATTCCGGTCAGGCCCTCGGCAATCGCCTGCTCGTCCTCGGCGCTGATAATACCCTGGGCCGCCAGCATCTTGGCATGTGCCTTAGATCCGGCGATATCCTGCTTATAGAGATGCTTGTCAACCGGCAACGACGCGCCAAACTCCTGCGTGACCTCGGCCACACCTGCCTCAAAACGACCGCCCCAAAGAGCCATGGAACCGTCTCCTTTCATCAAATCCCAAAACAAGCGCCCAAAGCAATGCGCCCTGTCGCTAAAGCGATTTTTCAACCGCTAGTTTTGCACATTTCCCACCGTGCGCGGGGCCATGTAGCTAATTTGCAAAGAAGTGACGCGCCATGCACTTGGCGCCCAACGTCTCCCTCCGGATGTTGCCCTGCGAACCATCGATCCAGGCCTTCAGGCTCATAGGGACGTCCTCGACCTTTGCAGCATCGAATTCGGGCGCGAGGGCAAGTAAGGCATGCGCGACAGCATTGAACATAATGGATACTCCTCATATATATAGGCGCAGAGCCGCCAAATTGATAGAAGGAGCCCCGCCGGACAACCCCGGCGGGGCTCGGACTCAGCCGCAGACGCGGCATCATATATGCGGGCGGAACGTAGGGGCCACCGATGTTAAGAAGTGTCAGCAAGCATAACGAAAGGTAGGGACCCCATGCGCCCGTTATGTATCACGCGGATGGGCCGCGCGGATACCAAGGAAAGGAAGGCTTAAGCCTGGACGGCAGCGGAGCTGGGACCCTGGACCTTAGCCCACGTCTTGAGCGACAGCGTATCGATCTCGATAAAGCCGGCGCTGGCCTTCTCGTCAAACGTGGTGTCGCGGTCGTAGGTGGCCAGGCCGTAGTCGTAGAGGCTGAAGGGGCTCTTGCGGCCGACGACATGGCAGTTGCCCTTAAAGAACTTCAGACGGACGGTGCCGGTCACGAACTTCTGGGTGTCGGCCATAAAAGCGTCGAGCGCGTTTTTGAGCGGGCTGTACCACTGGCCGTTGTACACGGCGGTGGCCCAATCCTGCTCGAGCTTAATCTTAGTCTTGAGCAGGTCGCCCTCGACGCAAATGTCCTCGAGCGCCTTGTGGGCGGTGATGAGCGTCAGGGCGCCGGGAACCTCATAGCACTCGCGGCTCTTGAGGCCCACCAGACGATCCTCAACCAGGTCGAGACGGCCAAAGCCGTTGTCGCCCGCAATCTTATTGAGGGCGATGACGATCTCGGAGAGCTTCATCTTCTTGCCGTCGACGGCGACGGGCTTGCCAACCTCAAACTCAATCTCGGTATACGTCGGGGTGTCCGGCGTGTCCTCCGGATTCTTGGTCATAACCCAAGCGTCGTCGAGCGGCTCGTTCCAGGGATCCTCCAGGTGGCCGCACTCAATGGCACGACCCCACAGGTTGTCGTCGATGGAATAGGGGTTGTCGTTGGCACCCTCGGGAACCGGCACGTTATGGGCGTGGGCGTAGGCGACCTCGTCGGGACGGCACTTCAGATCCCACTCGCGAACCGGAGCGATAACCTTAAGCTCGGGGTCGAGGGCCTTGACGGCAGCCTCAAAACGAACCTGGTCGTTACCCTTGCCGGTGCAGCCGTGGGCGACGTAGGTCGCGCCAAACTCGTGAGCGACCTCGACAAGCTTCTTGGCGAGCAGCGGGCGAGACAGAGCGGAGAGCAGCGGGTACTTGTTCTCGTACATGGAGTTTGCGGCGATGGCCTTAGTCAGGAACTCATCGGAGAACTCGTCACGCAGGTCGAGCACCTGGCAATCGAGAACGCCCAGGTCGAGCGCCTTCTGCTTCTTGGCATCCAGGCCGGTCTCCTCCTGGCCCACGTTGCCGCAGACGCAAACGACATCGAGATTCTTCTCGTCCTGGAGCCACTTGACACATACGGATGTATCAAGACCACCGGAATATGCGAGAACGACTTTTTCCTTGCTCATGGCTGTTTCCTTTCGCCCTTGGTAGCTAGTTAGAACATCGGTCAGTTGCAAGTCATTTCAAGGTCGAATACCGTGCAATATCAGGTTAAATAGCAATAATCAGCACATACATGCCCTAGAAACATGCAGCAATGTCGTGCTAAAACCCAACGACCTCAAAATGACTCTGTTGAGGCAATTCGCCCCATGCGGACAGAGACGATTGTTATCGTCGTCGGGAAATTGCGCGCTGGCGTCGGATGGCATTGTCTGCAGTAGTGATGATCTTTACGAACTGCATCTGCCTCTCCTTTCACCTATCGCCGGGCGCAATTCTAATATCGTAAACGGTACCTTTTCCTCGGTAAGCGGTTGTTTTTCCGTCTCCGTTTTCGATGGTCGCTATATTACGCTAAAGTGCCCGCGGCACAAGCGACAACTTCAAATTTCTGAAAAGTTTTTTCATTACTTTGTGAATGAAGATGCAAACGCGCGCCAATCCTGCGAAAATACGCCTGACTACGAGTTGATGGTTATAACGTCTGAAACAATTTCGAAACGAAAGGCTCGCTTTTATGCAAACTTACGAATCGGACGCCAATATCGGA
>URDE01000046.1:0-13094 GCA_900546525.1 uncultured Collinsella sp. | reverse complement strand
ATCCAGATGATCTGCAGGTGCTCGTGGTAAATGGTGCATATGAGACGGGTATTAATATAAGACCAGAAAAAACAAAACTGGACTATGTGATAGTTAATGATTCGAATGATGAAACCATAGTTCAGGCTAGGGGAAGATACAGAAGCGATATAGAGACGCTTTATAAAAGGGTTTCAAAGAATGATGACAAAAAACCAGAACGGATAATTAACCATGAAGTTATCGAACCATACCTTGGGATACGACTCGATAAGAAAATGAAAGACGAGCTTCGTGGAAAACTGGGTTTTAAGGACGAGCAAGGACGTCTAATAGGGTGGAAAGCAACAGCGGAAGAGCTGAAAAAAGAGTACATCGTCCAAGATAAAAAGAGCGGCAGTCATCGATTCAGTTTGATAAGCAGAAAATAGCGATAGATAATTTGGGACAAATTTGTGATTCTTATATATATAAAAAGTGCAAATTTGTCCCATTTTCAGTTTCATGAATAGACGGTCAATTTCTTTTGCTCGACGGCCCGCGCGGCTTCTCCTTGCTCTACCGCACTTCATAATGAGCCCTTCGGTTTCATTACTGTGTTTAGGGAGCAAATTAATTTCTGTGGGAAGAGGGTTTCTTCTGCAGAGCAGATTGGGAACAGGATGAGAATAAATACTCAAATCAAAAAGGGCCGATAAGTCTTTTGGATGGTTGTGACATTTTAAGAGTAACGATGATACCTTGTTCAGTTCCCAGACGTATACAGAACGTAATGGTCTTCGCCGTCATAGTTTTGGAGAGCGAGGACGATTGCGTTGTCCTTTGCCCTTGCAAAGAAATAAGCGGGACGTTCGTTTAATTCTTTACTGAGATCGTTATTTGCTGCTTGGTTGAAGGCGGCGGTAAACTTTACCTCAGTATTGACAAGCGCTGTCTTCATCTGGCCATTCTCGTCCTGAACTTTGATTGCTTTAGTCGGGATTTGATTCAGCTCGTAAGTGTATTTGCGGGATGAGTTATTGATGTACAGATAGATGTATGTGGGAAGGTCGGTTGCTTCCTTGCGGCTGGCGACAAGGCTGGGGTGTGCTGAAGTTTGCATTTTAATCGGAGAGAAGAGCCATTCCTGAGGAAGGTCGGACTCTTCCAGCCTGAAGGGGTTGTCTCCGCCGTAAGTTTCCATGCTGTAGGATTTCTTCTTTTCGTCCTTAATATAGGTATCAAGTTCCTTGTCGGCTTTTTTCAATGCCTTGTAGACTTTGTAGTAACCATCGGTATCAGAAGCATCCAGTGCGGCCTGCGCGTCTGTTTTTGCGGCTTCGATTTCTTTGGTATCGAACTGCTGGGCAAAATATGAGCTCAGAATTTCTTGAGAATGGCTGATTTCCTTGGTGATTTCGCTATAGAGAAGTTGGTCGTAACGTTTGTTTGCGCTCTTCAGTTCATCGTAGTTCTCAACTTCTTTTTTAAGCTCTTTATCAAGGGAGTCATACTGCTTGTTTGCCGAGTCGATGGCATCCTTTGATTCGATTGATACGGTGCCGATAGAGTCAATGGACTTCATCGTTGCAGACACCGAAGGGTCAGTGCATCCAGTGACGCTTAAGGCTAGGGTAAGCCCCACAACCGCGGCGAGGGGAGCAGATTGTTTCATGGTGTGCGTTCCTTCCTCCGACACTTGGTAAACGCTGTGGAAGGAGACTCATCCGAAGAGCGGAATGTGCAGCACGAAAAGGAGGAGTATCCACCCACAGTTGCTACACAGCTCCAAGCGCTTCGCGGTGGCACGAGTCAGCAAGGAGAAAGGGCAAATACCCCTCCTTGTCACTGACTTGGGTGTCTTCAGTTGTGAAGCGCGAGCATTAAAAAATGCTAGAGCTGTGTAGCAGGTACAACTCTAGCATGCTGATAAGCTATTTAGTCTATTGACCTGTTGAACGGTCGAAAAAGTAGGCTGTTGTGAAAAGCGGAACCATCTGGCCTGTCGTGCCTGAGCCTCTGTGAGTAGTAAAAAGGTAGTAGACCAGATGATTTGAATGGTTAATACGCCTGATAATCAGCGGTTACCTCGTCGAGCGACAGATATTCCCATGGCAGATAAACAGTATGCGTTGCATGAGCGGTTTCCTTTCTAGGCGGTCGTGCAGGGCTTACAGACTGCTCTTGAGGCAGTTTGCTCCAATAAAGCCCGCTGCGTACAAGGGGAGGTGGCGTAGCTCGCGCCCGTCATCGGTTTCGCTGCGGAAAAAATTGTTCTCGGACAAAATGTAGGCATATGGCGATCGGGCTTTGTCCATGAACGACCCGAGGGTTCTCGCGCGCACGTTGCGTGCGGACTTTACCTCGACGGGCACGATTTCCATACGGTCGGTCTGAAGTAGAAAATCGAGCTCGCCGGTCGTCTTCCAAGACGACGGCGGCACCCAGTAATACGTCTGCAAGCTGTTACCCGAAAATGCTTGCATGACCGAGTTTTCCGCCAGGGCGCCTCGGAAGTCGGAAGATAGCGCTATGGCGGAATCTTCTTTGAGGTCGAGCCAGAGCCTCGGGTTGATGCCGAGTTTGTAGAACATGAGGCCGGTATCGAGAAGATAGACCTTAAAGAAACTTCCATCTTCGTCGTCGAAGGGAACGAGGGGAGGCTCGATGCCTTCGGTCAGGTTGTTGACCGATATGATACCGGCGCCTTCGAGCCAGTCGAGCGGCTCGATAAGCTTGGCGCGACGGCCTCCGCGTTCGACCTCGGAGTACTTGAATTTTTTTGTGGACGATCTCAGCAGCTGGGACGGAATGGAGCGCCAGACCTTGCGTGCCGCCACGCCGCTGATCCCGTTTTCGGGGTCGGTCATATCGGCGGTATAGGTCTCGTTGATTTCGCGCTGCTCGACGCGCGCATCCTCGATGGATAACGTCTTGCGATATGCGTTGACGGCGGCGGGCATGCCGCCCACGATCTGGTATCGATGAAACAGGCTGAGCGCGGCTTGGTGCGCGGCGTAGGTCTCGAGCGTGCCGGCGTGGGTACGAATGGCATCGGCCATCTGCTCCTCATCGAGCGCCCAGAGAAACTCCTCGAACGACATAGGATGCATGGTCTCTTGACGAACGCCGCTGGGAAAAGGCAGCTTACGTTTGCGCGTGGCGACGCCGAGCTGACTGCCGGTCGCGCATATGCGCCAGCCCGAACCCGAAAAAAAGCGAAGCGAGTTGAGCGCCCGTTCGCAGAGCTGCACCTCGTCAAACAGGATGAAGGTGGTTTCTTTGCGAATGGGGGCGCGTTTATAGTCTGAAATCCGCGCCACGATGGTGTCAACGTCGTCGGTGGGACAATCGAACAGCGGAGCGATCAGCTCAAGATCGGTCTGAAAGTCGAGTTTGACAAACGCATCGCCGGCGATTCGCCTGCCGATTTCCTCGGCAGCGTACGTTTTGCCTACGCGTCGCGCACCACGGATGAGGAGGGGGCGTGAGGCGTCCTTTGTCGCCCATGATTCGATAACGGACTCGATTGATCTGCGCATGGGGCCGCCTTTCCAATTTCGTGTACTTCAGATACATAGTTTAGTACGATTTCATGTACTTGAAATACACGAAATAATAGAAAAGCGTGTATCTCAAATACACGAAATTGCACTGCTGAAGCTTCCAGGCGGATAAACATACTCATATTGGGCGGTTTTCACCGGTTACTCGCCACCTTGGGCTGTGTTCGCCCCTATGCCCGTATTGAGGGCTGTGCTGATTGGCGGCGACGCTCCCAACGAGCCAGCTTAATCGTCACCAGCGCGAGCGCCCAGGCCACAAGCGAGAACGCGGCGCCCACTGCGCCCACGTACGCAATGCCAACTCCGCTTACCACGGCGCCGCCCACCGCGGTGCCAAACGAAATGCCGACGTTAAACGCCATGGGCTCAACCGAACTCGCGAGTACCATCGACTTGGGATGGCGGCTGCGAGCCACGTCCATAAAGTGTGTGATGCATGAGACCGAGAACAGGTACATGAGCATCGCCAGGCTAAAGACAAAGACCAGCGCGAGCGGCATGGCGGCGCCCACGGCAAACAGCCCGAGCAGTGCCGCCGCCTGCAGCACAAACGTAACCAGCAGCGCCTTCATGCCAAAACGCGCATCGATCCATCCGCCCAGGATGTTCGAGATCAGGCAGAACACGCCATAGGCCATAAGTGTGGTGCTCGCCTGAACGGTATCCATGCCCAGCACCTGCTCCAGATAAGGCGTCACGTAGCCGTAGAATACGTAGACCGAGCCCACGCCAAACAAGAAGATGAGCATGCCGGTGATGATACTCGGCTCGCGTAGTAGCCCCGCCTGCTCGCGGAAGGTGGCGGGCTCATCGGTCTGCCCGGCGCGAGGCATAAACGCCACGAGCGCGCTACAGATCAAAACGGCAAAGGTCAGCGTGCCGTACATGGCCACGTGCCAATCGAGTGTGTCGGCCACAAACTTGCCAATCGAGGTCACAAAGACCATCGCCACGGAAAACGCGCCGTACACGACCGAGATGGCAAGTGAGGTTTGCTGCGGGGATAGCAGCTCAGGGATGTACGTCACGCCCACGGCGAGCAGCGCACCCGAGACAGAGCCCAGGACAATGCGTGAGATAAACAGCACCTGGAAGTTGGGAGCCAACGCCATGACCAGGTTGCCGAGCACAAAGACGACGCTATAGCACACGAGCAGCTGGTAGCGGCGGAATCGCCCCGTGCTGAGCGCGAGCACCGGCGTCGCGATAGCGTAGACGAGCGCAAACACGCTGATGAGCTGGCCCGCAGTGGCAAGTGATATGCCGAGTTCCGTTGCCAAGTCGCTTTCGATGCCGATGACCACGAACTCGGAGCAGCCGAGCGAGAATCCCAACAGCACGAGCAGCGCCAGGCAGAGCTTGGTGCGCGCGGGGGAGAGCGCGGCGGCGGTTGGCTTACTTTTAGGCGTGGTTGCGGCGGTCAAGGTTGTCACTCCAATGTCGCATGAATAAGCGGGATTCAATCCCTGCAACTCTAACAGAATGTGACAAAGGGGCAGTCCCTTTGTCACATTGCGCTGCCAGCCAGTCGCCCAAGCCGTCACAACATTCGGCGAAAATCTCGAAAACGAGGAAAAGCGCCGAATGTTGTGACGGTTTTCCTGTCTGTGTCGGCGAGCTCCGGCGCCGTCTGCGGGTATAAGACTAGCAAGTGTTTATTTGCGAGGCCTAAGGGGCGCCCCGTATGGATATCGATAATTTTGAATGGTGGTATAGCGAGGGCGAGGCTCCGGACGAGGAGTGGGACGAGCCCGCGCCGCGTGACGTGTCGGGCGACGAGGACGAGACCGGCAACGATGCCGTCGAGACGGATGCCGCCTCCGATGCCGCCGAGCCCCTGACTTTTGAACAGACCTGGGCTCAGGCCGAGGCCGACGAGGCAAAGGCCGATGCCACGGCCACGCTGGGTGAGCCAGCCGACATGTCCATCTCGCCGGCAAAGACCCCGCAACCGCGCCACACCATCGACGCCGGCAGTACGGCATCTTTCAGCATTCTCGACGTGCCCGCGCAGGGTGCTCAGGCGCCTGCGCCAACGCATCGCCCCGACCTGGCTCATGAGGAAGACGCGGGTCGCCGCTCTCCGCTCGGCCCCATCCTCATTGCCTTCATGGCCGGCGTTATCGCCTGCTCGGCAATCGGCAGCATCTGGGGCCATGTCGAGCAGCAGCGCCAAGACGCCGCCAAGGTCGAGATGTCCGTCGAGCAATCGCTCAGCCGCACGCGCTCGGTGCATGTGTCAGTCGAGGTTAAGGAAGGCGCGACGTGGGATACCGCGCGCGGCGACAGCCAAATGCTCGTCCATATCGTGGGCCGCACGCTCAAGGGACAAGCAATCGACGAGTATCAATACGTCAATTCCGAAGGTGACGGCATCGAGCTCAAGCCCGGCGACTACGAGCTCACGGTCGATGAGCCGCCCGTCGCCACCGACGGCACGCGTTACCGCGCCTCAAAGCGCATGGTTCCGGTGAGTTTTAATTCACAGGCTCCCGGCACGGTCGATAGCACGCCGCAGGGCGGGTTTGACCTTTACGCTATTGCTCAATAACTGTGCCTGCCGCTCAGCCCCGCCGCCAAGAGTGGGACAATAACCCTCGACACTGTTGTTTACTTTTGGAGGAAGTAGTATGTCCACCGTCACTACCATCAAGCGCGGCGACCTCACCGCAGCCATCGATTCCATGGGCGCCCAGCTCACGAGCCTTGCCCTCAACGGCAACGAGTATCTGTGGCAGGGCGACCCGGCCTTTTGGGGCAAGCACGCGCCTATCCTGTTCCCCATCGTGGGATCGCTGCGCAACAACACGGCGACGTCTGCCGCCGGCACCTGCGAGATGGCGCGCCACGGCATCGCGCGCATTGTCGAGCACAAGATCGTCGGGGTGTCGGAGGACGGTTCGTCCGTTACCTACGAGCTCACCGACACGCCCGAGTCTCTCAAGGCGTTCCCGTTCCACTTTAAGCTCAACATGACCTATGCCCTGACCGGCGACGCCACCCTCACGCAGACCTTTGCCGTCACCAACACCGGCGACGTGGACCTGCCGTTCTCGGTGGGCGGCCACCCCGCATTCAACGTGCCCGCCCCCGGTGCCGAGGACGAGGCGTTCGAGGACTACGAGCTGGCGTTTACCGAGGCTTGGACTAACGAGGCCCCCGTCATCACGCCCGATGGCCTTATGACGTTCGAGGGTAGCTACAAGGCCCCCGATAACTCGGACGTGCTGCCCATCACGCACCGCAGCTTCGATAACGACGCCATCATGTTCACCGATACCCCGGGCTCCACGCTCACGCTGCGCGGCCGCAAGTCGGGCCACGGCGTCAAGATCGACTTTGAGGGCTTTAAGTACATCGGCGTGTGGTCTGCCGCCAACGACGCTCCGTTTGTGGCGCTCGAGCCCTGGACCGGTCACACCACCATGGACACCGAGGACGATGTCTTTGAGCACAAGGTCAACACCATCAACTTGGCTCCCGGCGCTACCGATAAACGCAGCTTTAGCGTCACCTTGCTCTAGAGGTTCCGCCGCTCGGTCGATGCTGCGTGCCGTCCAGAGCGATAATTTGTCATTCAAAAGGCAAAGGCATAGACCTTCTGGTCATGCCTTGTCTTTTTCATGCCACTTGTTCGCTCTGGACGTCGCTCGCCGGCATTGCCAAAACATCGACGTCCCCAATGACTACCATGTGTCTATTAATTTTTCGAGCTTGTGCTGCACTGCTGGTCGCTGGCGTATATCCTGTTAAGTCGTCAGCATACGATTCAACAGGGAAGGCAGATTATGCATTCTCCCCATCAGCGCGACGCGCATCCACAGCCGGTGTGCAGCCGTCGCATCTTCTTGGGTAGCGCTCTCGCTGCGAGCGCTTCCGTCGTCGCCGGCGCGCTCGCCGGCTGTCAGCGTCCGTCCACGCTCAAGGTGGTTCAGCCCACGACGGGCGGCGGTCGCGACGACCTGTCCGATTCCGTGATCGGCAAGGACAAGATCCGCATTGGCATGGAGGCGGCCTACGCCCCGTACAACTGGCAGGTTTCCGAAGCCAGTGAGTACACTATCCCCATCGACAACGTGCAGGGCGCCTATGCCGATGGCTACGACGTGCAGATCGCCAAGATCGTCTGCAAGGCCCTCGGTGGCGAGCCCGTTGCCGTCAAGCAGAGCTTCTCGGGCCTCATCGATTCGCTCAACAACGGCCAGATCGACCTCATCATCGCCGGTATGAGCGCCACGCCCGAGCGCGAGGAGTCGGTCGGCTTCTCCGACCCGTACTTTATTGGCTACTTTGGCCTGTTCGTAAAAGAGGGTTCCCCCTACCAAAACGCCACCAAGCTCAGCGACTTTAGCGGTGCCACGGTACTCGGCCAAAAGGACACCATGCTCGACACCGTCATCGACGAGATTCCGGGCGTTGTGCACAAGAACCCGGTCGACTCCGTCCCCACGGTGTTCTCGAATCTGCTGCAGGGCACGTGCGACGCCGTGACTTACAACACCGAGAACGAGAAGGGCTATATGGCCCAAAACCCGGGTATCGTCCCTATTCATTTTGCCGAGGGCGAGGGCTTTAAGCAGGAGGTTGCGGCAAACGTCGGCTGTCGCAAGGGCTCGGACAAACTGCTTAAACTCATCGACAAGACACTCAAGGGCATTAGCCAAGAGGAACGCGACCAAATGTGGGACGCGTGCCTCGACCGCCAGCCGGCATAGGGAGGCAGCATGAAAACCATCAATCGTCTGGCCTCCTTTATCAAGGCCGACCACCGTTATGTGTACCTGGGCACGAGTGTCATCGCGGCGCTTGGCCTGGCGTTTAGCCAGCGCAACCCCACGCCGCTGAGCTTCTTGGCGCCCACCGGTATCTTCCAGGATTGCCTTTGGGCAATCCTTTGGGCCTGGCTCGTCGTGTCGGCGGCGGCGCTCGTCACCAAACTCATGCACTGGAATGACTATCGCGAAACGTCGCCGTTCGCATCCGAGCGCTTCCGTCGTGGCGCACGCTTGGGCAGCTATGTCGTGGTTGCCATCGCGGCGATCTTTTTCGTGGACCGCTGCGTCATGTCGTTTATCGACCTGGTACAGGTGAGCATCGTCTCGGACTCCAACCCCAGCGACTTTTTGTCGAGCCTGGTCTACATGACCTACAAGAGCGGGGACTTCTTTATCCGCGGTATCGAGATCACCATCGCGCTTGCCACCTTCGGCACCGTCATCGCATTCTTCCTGGCGTTGCTCTTTGTGTTCCTGCGTATTCAGACCTTCGATCGCGTGGACAACGACCTGGTGCGCTTCTTTAAGAGCATTGGCCGCGGCTTTGCGACCATCTACTCCACCATCGTGCGCGGCACGCCCATGATGGTCCAGGGTCTGCTCATCTATTACGCGGGTTTCACCGTTTTGCGCGGCATGGGCTTCGAGACCGCCCAGGCCAACCAGATCTGGAGTACCTTCACCGCCGGCCTCGTCACCATCTCGCTCAACTCCACCGCCTACATGATGGAGGTCCTGCGCGGCGGCATCGAGTCCATCGACCCCGGCCAGGCCGAGGCAGCGCGCTCGCTGGGTCTTTCGCAGTGGCAAGCCATGCGCAAAGTCGTGTTCCCCCAGGGCATTAAAAACGCGATTCCGGCGCTCACCAACGAGCTCATCATCAACATCAAGGACTCGTCGGTGCTCTCGGTCATCGGCGTGTTCGACCTCATGTACGCCACCACCACCGTCGCCGGCGTGTACTACCGCCAGATGGAGGTCTACTGCGTGGCGCTCGTGGTCTACCTGATCCTGACGCTCGTGGCGAGCCGCCTGCTCGAAGCCTTTGGCAAAAAGCTCGGCGCCGAGGCCCCTGCCACGCTGCCCAGCTCTAACTAGGCTTAAGACGAGGAGAATCATCATGGCAGATACCGCCACTACCGGCGTTGCGGCCGCCGCACAGACCAATGAGCCGCTCATCCGCGTCGAGGGCCTGCGCAAGAGCTTCGGCTCGCTCGAGGTACTCAAAGGCATCGACCTGTCCGTCAAATCAGGCGAGGTCGTCACCATTATCGGCGCCTCGGGCTCGGGCAAGTCGACCTTCCTGCGTTGCCTCAACCTGCTCGAGACCCCGGACGCGGGCCACATCTGGTTCCACGGCCAGGACCTTACGGCCGAGCGCTGCAATATCAATAAACTCCGCGAGGACATCGGCATGGTGTTCCAGGGCTTTAACCTGTTCAACAACATGGATGTGCTCGACAACTGCACGCTCGCGCCCGTCACGCTCAAAAAGATGAGCAAGGCCGAGGCCGAGAAGGTCGCGATGGAGCATCTGACGAGCGTGGGACTCGAAAAGTTCGCGCACGCCGCCGTGGGCCGCCTGTCCGGTGGTCAAAAACAGCGCGTGGCCATCGCTCGTGCCCTGTGCATGAATCCGCAGATCATGCTGTTCGACGAGCCGACCTCCGCGCTCGACCCCGAGATCGTGGGAGAGGTGCTCGAGGTCATGCGCAAGCTCGCTGCCGACGGCATGACCATGGTTGTCGTCACGCACGAGATGGCCTTTGCCCGAACCGTGTCCGACCGCGTGGTCTTTATGGACAAGGGCGTGGTGCTCGAGGACGCCGCGCCGGCCGAGCTCTTCGGCAACCCCAAGCACCAGCGCACCCGCGAGTTCCTCTCGCGTTATCTCGAGGACAAATAACCGACCGCAAACTCTTGCGTTGCAGGGCCGCTCCCGTGGGGCGGCCTTTGTCGTCACAATCGAAAGGATGTCATGGCCGAGGTTTGGCGCTTCTTTGCGCATGAGGACGATTTTGCCGATTTGGATGAAACTGGCGC
Organism: uncultured Collinsella sp.; assembly: GCA_900546525.1. Lineage (GTDB taxonomy): Bacteria > Actinomycetota > Coriobacteriia > Coriobacteriales > Coriobacteriaceae > Collinsella. The sequence goes on along the minus strand of URDE01000046.1, from coordinate 2,752 downwards.
GTGCGAGCGCCTGGGGCGCGTGCTGTCGTTTCCGACCATCTCGAGCATGGATGCCGAGGCGGTGGACTGGCAGCCGTTCGACGACCTGCGCGCCTATATGCAGCAGGCCTGGCCGCACGTATTTGCGGCGGGCGAGGTCGAGCTTACCGACCATTCGCTATTGGTGACACTTAGCGGTTCCGACCCTGCCCTCAAGCCCGTTATGCTCATGGGCCACATGGACGTGGTCCCCGTGGTGCCGGGTACCGAGGCCGACTGGACGCACGCCCCCTTTAGCGGGCACGTGGACGACACCTACATCTGGGGCCGTGGAGCGATCGACATGAAGGACCAGGTCGCAGGCATTCTCGAGGCTGTCGAGTATGCGCTGGCGCACGGTTGGCAGCACGAGCGCACGCTGTTCCTGGCCTTTGGCCAGGACGAGGAGACAACGCAGTACGGTGCAGGCGCCATCGGCCGCGCGCTCGAGGAGCGCGGTGTTGAGCTCGAGTTCCTGATCGACGAGGGCGACTACCGCATCGTTTCGGATGCCGAGTACAGCGCGGGCGAGGGTTGGCTCATGCACGCCGACCTCGCGGAGAAGGGCTATGCCGATATCGTGCTCAAGACGAAGAGTGAGGGTGGACATTCTTCTAACCCCTACGGCGGCACGTCGCTCGAGGTGCTCAGCCGTGCCATCACCGCAATCTGCGATATCGAGTGGCCGACGCGCGTGACCGACTTGCTTGCCGCCCAGCTCGTCGAGCTGGGGCTCTACACGGCGGATGAAATTGCCGCCAACGGGGGCGCCATTGTCCGCGATTGCCTCGCCAGCAAGAAGCTCTATCCGCTGGTGACGACCACCTGCGCACCCACGCAGATCGAGGGTGGCAGCACCGGCGCCAACGTAATGCCGCAGGATATGTGGGCCAACATCAACTTCCGCATGCTCGAGGGCACGAGCGTGGCCGACGTTGTGGCGCGCTGCCGTGAGGCGGTTGCCGGGGCGGACCTTGCCGGTCGTGTCGAAGTGGAGCTAGGCCCCGGCAGCTCCGAACCCTCGCCGTCCCTGCGCATCGGTGGCCCCGGCCTCGAGGCGGTTCGCTCCATCGCCGCCCGCTATTTCCGTGATCCAAAGGGGACGGAGGAAAATGGATCATTCGAGCCAGTGGCAATTGTGCCCTCGACCGTGATCGGTGCGACCGACGCTGCCAACTACCAGCACATTTGCCCTGAGTGCATTCGCTTCTCGGCCTTTGTGGTTGATGACGACGAGTGTGATCGCGGCGTCCACGGCACCAACGAGCGCATCACCCGCCGCGCCTACCTCCAGGGTATCCGCTTCCTCGTCGCTCTACTCCAAACGCTCTAGCCAAAAACAAGCTCTTGGTGCAATGGGGTCAGGTTTGTTTGCACCAATCATTCCGTGCGGGTTATATGCAGGTTTGCCTGCGCACGCTATCATGTATGGGTTAGACCGCAACTATGTACCCCATACACGAAGGGATGCGCATGTATCTGAAGATCGACATGTTCTAGCTGGGCTTACCCCCGCAGTGGCGCCATGCGCCCCATCATTCTGCCGATTTTCATCTTCACGCATATAAAGGAGTCCTGCCATGCGCGACAAGCTCGAAAAGATCATCAAGGCCTACGAGGAGCTCGAGAAGAAGCTGTCCGACCCGGCCGTCGCCTCCGACATCAAGGAGTTCACGCGTCTCAACAAGGAGTACGCGCACCAGTCCGACCTCATTGCTGCCTCGCGCGAGTACATCGGCGCGCTCGACGACATCGAGGCTGCCAAGGAAATGCTCCACGATACTACCGATGCCGATGAGAAGGAGATGCTCCAGATGGACATCTCCGAAAACGAGGCTAAGCTTCCCCAGCTCGAGGAAGATATCAAGTACATGCTCATCCCGAGCGACCCCAACGACGACAAGAACACCATCGTCGAGATCCGCTCCGCCGCCGGTGGCGACGAGGCGGCCATCTTCGCCGGCGACCTGTACAAGATGTACCAGCGCTTTTGCGAGTCTCGCGGCTGGAAGACCACCGTGCTCGATTCCAGTCCCAGCGAGGCCGGCGGCTTTAAGTCCATCGAGTTCAAGGTCGAGGGCGACCGCGTCTACTCCGTCATGAAGTTCGAGTCCGGCGTGCACCGCGTCCAGCGCGTTCCCAAGACCGAGTCCCAGGGCCGCATCCAGACCTCCACGGCAACCGTCGCCGTGCTTCCCGAGGCCGAGGAGATTGACGTCCAGATCAACCAGTCCGACCTGCGCATCGATACTTACTGCGCTTCGGGCCCTGGCGGTCAGTGCGTTAACACCACCTACTCCGCCGTGCGTATCACCCACCTGCCCACCAACACCGTGGTGCAGTCGCAGGAGCAGCGCTCCCAGATCCAGAACCGCGAGGTCTGCATGCAGATGCTGCGCGCCCGTCTGTACGAGATGGAGCTCGAGAAGCAGCAGGCAGAGCTTGGTGCCGAGCGCCAAAGCCAGATCGGCCACGGCAACCGTTCCGAGAAGATCCGTACCTACAACCAGCCCCAGGACCGCGTGACCGATCACCGCATCGGCTTCAACTCCACCTACAACGGCGTTCTTCTGGGCGACCAGCTCGGCACCGTGATCGAGGCGCTCGCCGCCGCCGAGCGAGCCGAGAAGCTGGCACAGGCTGTTTAGGTTCCGCCGTTCTACCGAACGGCGGACCAGCCGACGCTGCGCGGGCCGCATTTGGACAATCTGACGTTCAACTTCAAGGGCGCGAC
>URDE01000045.1:0-13150 GCA_900546525.1 uncultured Collinsella sp. | reverse complement strand
CGACATCGGCCACGCGAATCCGCGGCGACGCCGCCGCCACACGCAAAAAGCCATCAGACTGAGAAAGGTGAAGATTCATAAGAATGCTCCCGTGCGTAGACGCCATTCACAACAATTAGCAAGCCCTATTGTAGTTCAACCGCCGGGTGTAACCGCATCCCACCAACTTGGTGAGCAATTGATGAGTTGATGATATCTGTTAAATGTCACGTACGATTCACATCTGGTGGGTACCCTGATGGCTACATGAAACGAAGCAGATTTACACCGGGAGGGCCCCGTATGACAACCAAGTACACCGACGCACCGCGCACGCGCGTCATGACACCAGCCGCGCTCAACAACGGCGTTCACGAAAACCATTCCATCGGACAGACCATGGCCATCGCGCCCAAAAAGGGCCTGTTCGATGACATTTCCATTCCCCAGATCATCGCCGGCGCCGCAGCCGCCGCCACGAGCGTCGCGCTTGCTTCCAAGATTGGTATTGCCGGTTCAGTAATTGGCGCCGCCGTGAGCTCGGTCATCACCGTTGTGTCCTCGCAGGTCTACCGCCACTTTATCTCTGCCAGCGCCAAAGCCCTCAAAGGTACGCACGCCGACGTCGACTACCCCGCCGGCGCCTATGAACCCGTTGAGTTTAATGCCGAGGAGCACTTAGGCGGCGCCGCAACTACCCAGGAGATGCGCCAGATTGCAGGGCGCGCGACCACGGCGCGCGTCGCCCCCGACAGCCTGCGCGCCAAGGCGGCGGCAGAGCGCAGCCAGACGCAAAAGAAGGTCATCATCTTCTCGATCGCCATCGCCATCGTCGCGGTCATCGCCTGCGCCGGCGCCATCCTTATCACCACTGCCGGTGAGGGCCTGGGCGAGCGCCCCGAGCCGATCCTTTCGTCGCATACGACCGAGCACGACGCGGATAGCTCCGGTCAATCGCAAAGCCAGCAGGACGACCCGCAGGGCAACTCCGCATCCACCGACTCGTCATCGAACACTCCCGATCAATCGCAGGGCGCCGATTCCTCTACGGCCAACAGTGGCACGCAATCCAGCACGACTGACTCAAGCCAAACGACTGACGGCTCCCAACCGAGCACAGGCGACCAGACGAGCGGCAATGCATCGGGCACGGGATCTACCGACAATAGCAACACCAACAGCTCGAGCGGAACCGCGTCCGGCACGGCATCTGACAGCTCGAGCCAAGGCACGGCATCGGGCAACTAAGCACGTTTACCTCTCATAGATAACCGACCTGCATAACGGGCGCGAACCGGCAACGGTCGCGCCCGTTTGCCTTGGGCGACGAGATGGCAAGCCCCGCGCGATGGTAAGATGCTTTGGTGTGTAAAGAGGAGATTTGCCATGAGCAAGACAATAGTTAGGCCCACACTTTCGCTGGGCAACCACATCTATCTGTATCGCCTGCTGCGCGACGCGATTGGGTGCGGCAAGCAAACGTTTATGACGCAGGTCGAGGAGGCACTCGCCGCTGGTGACATGGCCGCTTATGACCTGGGCTTTGAGTCCACGCGCGAACTGCTCGAGGAGCTCGACGACTGCATTAAGCTGACCGTCTTTAAGGGCGGTCGCCTGTATGCCACCGTCATCGCCAACGATGCCTGGGATGCCGCCCTTGCCAAGGGCGAGGACAAGCCCAAGGCAGCCAAGGGCGCTAAGCAGTCCTACAAAAAGAAAAAGCGCGGTGAGAAGGACCTCAAGGCCGTGCGCCCCAAGCACGTTAAGCGCGCCGAGCCCGAAGCCATGGTTGAAGTCGTGCCGGAACCCGAGCCCGAGACAGAGATCGAAGTCGCTATTGAGGTAACGACAGAAGCCGAAACCGAAATCGCTGCCACGACCGATCCCGTAGTCATATCCGAGCAGGAAGCCACTGCTGAGCTCAACGAGGCTCCCAAGTCGACAGCCGAAGAAGCCGCTAACCAATCCGAAACGCCTGCGTTCCAAAACAGCGATGTCTTTGGCAACGAGGCCGAGGACAATCAGTCCGACGAGCCCACAGAACAGGACGCTGCCGAAGCGGCATCGGAGCCCGAGGTACCGCAGCCTGCCATCTCGCTCACGGTCGTCTATGACCCCGAGAACGCAAACGCCGGCATCACCACCATGGCATCCACGCCCATCGAGGCAAAGCCGAGCGTCGAGAACGAGGACGCGACGCAGGTTGAGGTTGAAACTGCAGCTGCAGACGCGCCCGTCACCGTGGAGCCCGCAGATTCCACGATCAAACCGGACTCGACGCCAGAGCCCGCACCCGTCATCAAGTCCGTGCCCACCGCTGCTTGCGACCAAATTCCCGCACCGGCACCGGCTTCGGCACCCGCAGCAGCCCCGACCCCCACACCTGCAGCGCCCGCCATCCCCAAGGACTTCCCCGTCGATTTCACAACCGAGATCTTCTGCCCCGGCCCGCTTCTGCACCAGCTGTCAACCTATCTCCCCTACGGCGCCGACACCCTCGGCATCGTCGGCGAGTACTACTGGATCGCCCGCGAGCGCGGTACCATCGAGGTCGCGCGAAACCGCGCAAGCTTCCCCCTGCGCTACACGCAGGCCGGCGAGCGCCGCGAGGTTACCGTGCGCATCCGCCGCAACACCACCGGCGGTCTCGGAGCCGCCTGGACCATCGATAAAGTCGAGCCTTCTACCAAGTAACAAAAAGGGACGATAGCCCTCAAGGTTATCGTCCCTTTCTCGTTAGGTCACCTGAGCTCGACTAATCGCGCGTGAGCTTGCGGTGGATACGATGCGGCTGGGCTGCGTCCTCGCCCAGGCGCTCGATACGGTTGGCCTGATAGGCCTCGAAGTTGCCCTCGAACCAATACCAGTTGCCCGGATTCTCGTCGGTGCCCTCCCACGCCAGAATGTGCGTGGCGACGCGGTCCAGGAACATACGATCGTGGCTAATGACCACCGAGCAGCCCGGGAACTCGAGCAGCGCCGCTTCGAGCGAGGAAAGCGTCTCGACGTCGAGGTCGTTCGTGGGCTCGTCGAGGAGCAGCAGGTTGCCGCCCTGCTTGAGCGTAAGCGCCAAGTTCAGACGGTTGCGCTCGCCGCCGGAGAGCACGCCAGCGCGCTTCTGCTGGTCCTGGCCCTTAAAGCCAAAGCTCGCCACATAAGCGCGGCTCGGAACCTCGGTCTCGCCGACCATCATGTGGTCCAGGCCGTCCGAGACGACCTCCCATAGGTTCTTATCGGGGTCGATGCCGGAACGGTTCTGGTCGACGTAAGAAATCTTGACGGTCTCGCCCACCTCGAGCTCGCCCGAAGTCAGCGGCTCCAGACCCACAATCGTCTTGAACAGCGTGGTCTTACCGACACCGTTGGGGCCGATGACGCCCACGATGCCGTTGCGCGGCAGGGTGAACGAAAGGTCATCGATGAGCACGCGACCGTCGAACTCCTTGTGCAGGTGATGGGCCTCGAGCACCTTGTTGCCCAGACGCGGGCCGACAGGGATGCGGATGTCAGTCCAGTCGAGCTTCTGGCTAGCGCGCGCCTCAGCCTCCATCTCCTCGTAGCGGGCCAGACGGGCCTTGTTCTTGGCCTGACGGGCCTTGGGCGAGCTGCGCACCCACTCGAGCTCGGCCTCCATGCGCTTGGCGAGCTTGGCGTCGCGGTTGCCCTGTGCCTCGATACGGGCGGCCTTGGTCTCCAGATACGTGGAGTAGTTGCCCTTGTAGGGATAAAGGTGACCGCGGTCGACCTCGCAGATCCACTCGGCAACGTTATCCAGGAAGTAGCGATCGTGTGTGACGGCAAGCACCGCGCCCTGGTAGTTGTGCAGGAAGTGCTCGAGCCACAGGATCGACTCGGCGTCCAGGTGGTTCGTGGGCTCGTCGAGCAGCAGCAGGTCGGGAGCCTCGAGCAGCAGCTTGCACAGGGCCACGCGACGGCGCTCGCCGCCAGAGAGCACGTTGACCGGCATGTCGGAATCGGGCAGCTGCAGGGCGTCCATGGCCTGGCCGAGCTTGGAATCGATATCCCAGCCGTCGGCGGCGTCGATCTCGTCCTGGAGCTTGCCCATCTCGGCCATGAGGGCGTCCATGTCGCAATCCGGGTCGCACATCTCCTCGCCGATTTTGTTGAAGCGATCGACCTTGGCAATCATGTCGCCAAATGCCATGCGCACGTTCTCGATGACGGTCTTGTCGTCGTCGAGCGGCGGCTCCTGCTGCAGGATGCCCACGGTGTAGCCGGGGGTGAGCCTGGCATCACCGTTGGAGACCTCCTCGATGCCGGCCATGATCTTGAGCAGGGTCGACTTGCCCATGCCGTTGGGACCCACAACGCCGATCTTGGCACCGGGGTAGAAGCTCAGGGTCACATCGTCAAGGATCACCTTGTCGCCATGGGCCTTGCGAGCCTGATACATCTGATAAATGAACTCCGCCACGGTCATTTCTCCTTATCTAGCTGCGGAAATCTTCTCCCCCTCCCCGTTTTGGAAAAGCGGAGAGGCAGTCCGCGCGTTCTAATAAAAAGGGGCATGGTTGCCCACACCCCTAATACTACCTGGGAAAAGTCCCCCAGAACATACTACGAACTGCGTACGCTAGTTTTCCGCAACCTTAGCGAACGGCTCGCTGCGATTTACGCCACAGCAGATACGAGTAGACGTAGACGGCTCCGACCGAACCAAACGCCAGAACCGCAATCACCGCGGCGACGACTTCATTCGAAAGCACGCTACCCGCCACGCCCATCGCAATCAGGCCAACACCCAGCACCATAAAGCAGGCACCGCCAAAGCGCTGCGTACGGCGCCAGTTCTCGGGATCGGCAAGCGCCCAAGGCGTCTTGATACCGAGCGTATAGTTCTGCTTCACACGCGGCAAGTAGTTGCCTACGCCGATGAACAGCAAACCGATAGCACCGGAAATCAGCACGTTGACCGAACCGACCGCCGGCACCACGCCCCAGACCGTAAGCTCTCCCAGCCAGCTTACGGCACACATGAACAAGGTAAAGGCGATTACGAAGCCCTGATAGAACTTGCCCGAGGTTCGATATGCCTCACCTTTGGGATCGATGTGCGGCACCACGCGGAACATTGCAAGAAGTGCCAGAGGCAGCACGCCGAGCGCGGAGGCCATCCAGCTAGGGCCCCAACCGTCGACGGCGCCGTTCGCTCCCCAGTGCGTGGGAATCTGCGCAGGCAAGCTCGGCATCACCATGAGGTGCGCTACGACATTGGCGACGCACAGAGCGACCAGCGCAATCCACACGCGCGACGATACCCCCGTGGGGTGAATGCCCTTGTTTTCGTTATTCATCCTTATCACCTTCCGTGTTTGTAAAGCCCATAAACCAGCCAATTAAATCCTGCATGACGGTGGTGTTTAAGCTGTATACGATGTTTTGGCCATGGCGCTCGTCGGTCACCAACCCGGCGTTTTTGAGCGTCGCCAAGTGATGGCTCAACGACGGCTTACTGATATCGAAATGCTCGGCAAGCTCCCCCGCCGTGCAATTGCCCTCGCGCAGCAACTCCAAAATGCGCCGTCGCGTTGGATCGGCAAGCGCCTTAAAACCCTCTCCCGGCATAAGACCTCCTCTCATCATCTCTCATGACGCGCACACTATACTCGATATTTAGATGTTTGTCTAACTGTCTAATACAGTAACATCTATAGAACATTCGTTCGTGTTTAGTTACAATGGAAGTTGAAGCAGATGGGCCAGCTCCCTCTACCCGAGAAGGAGATGGACTATGAGTATTGACGATGTCCTGACGTTGTTATTGCTTGTAATCGCGGCTGTGGAGCTCGGCATCCACATTGGAGGTCGAATGAAATAGCCGCCCCCGCGTAATGCGAAGACGGCCACTTCTCACGCCATAAACGTGTTTCGGAGTTGGCCAACCCGCTGCAACGGGTGCCATCTGCTTCAATCTTATGCGAATCCCGATCCCATTTCAACAAACCCCAAGGGCTCAAATGAAATCGCGATAATACCTATAATGACGATAGCTAAAACACGATTCGCTTCCCCATCGGAGGATGTCTATGACCGAAAACGCTACTGCTCTCGTCGAGACGCGCGATACCAAGCTCGAAATCATCATGGGCCGCGAGGCACTCGACAAGCTCGCCGATGCTACGGTACTGGTGCTCGGCTGCGGAGGCGTGGGCTCCAACTGCTGCGAGGCACTCGCCCGCGGCGGCATCGGACATTTCGTCATTCTGGATAAGGACATCATCGCGCCCAGCAATATCAATCGCCAGGCCATCGCCTTTCACAGCACCGTCGGCAAGCGCAAGGTTGACGTGATGGAGGCCATGATCCACGATATCAATCCTGCCGCCACCGTCATCAAGCGAACTGAATACCTGTTGAGCGATAACATCGACGAGTTCTTTGCGAGCGTTTTGGAGCAGACGGACGGCAAGCTCGACTACGTCGTCGACGCCATCGACACCATCTCGGCCAAGCTCACCATTGCCAAATATGCTCAGGACCACGACATCCGTTTGGTTAGCTCCATGGGCGGGGCCAACAAGCTCCATCCCGAGTGCCTCCGCTTTGCCGACATCTTCGATACGGTACGTGACCCCATGAGCCGCATCATGCGCAAAGAATGCAAGAAGCGCGGAATCAAGAGCCTGCACGTGCTGTTTAGCTGCGAGGAATCGGTTAAGACCCAACCCCGCGACCCGTCCAATATCCACGAGCGTACCGAGTTGGGCACCGCCAGCTTTATGCCGCCCATCATGGGCCAGATGATCGCCGGCGAGGTTATCCGCCAGATCAGTGGGCGTGGTACCGAACGCGTGCGCGCCGATGGCCAGCGCCTAGACTAGTGGAGCGCGCCGAGATGGGGCCCCAGTTAATTGATGCACACTGCCATCTTGATTTAATGGCTCACCCGGACGCCGTTGCCGATGAGGCGACGGCACTGGGCTTGGGTCTATTTGATTGCGGCGTCGATCCACGCGACTTTTCGGCCGCAAACGAGCGTGCCCGTCGCCAACCAGGCATCATCGCCGGCATTGGGCTTCACCCCTGGTGGCTCGCCGACGGCCGCTGCGGTCCTGCCGAAGTCAATCTGCTTTGCGAAGTTGCTGCCCAAGAGCGCTACATCGGCGAGGTGGGACTCGACTTTTCCGCGCGCTTTGCCGGAAGCGAACCGCTACAAATACAGGCATTTGACCGGCTCTGCGACACACTCGTGCAGCGTTCTCTTGCCGGGCGCGTGATATCAATTCACGCCGTTCGTTCGGCAGGAACCGTACTGGACGCCCTCGAATCGCACGGATTACTCATCCCAAACCCCGACTCCCCCGTTATCATCTTCCACTGGTTTAGCGGTACTTCGGACGAACTCGTCCGCGCGCGTAATGCGGGCTGCTATTTTTCCGTCAACGAGCGTATGCTCGCCACCAAGCGTGGACGCGAATACGTACGACAGATTCCACTCGACCGTTTACTGCTCGAGACCGATGCACCAGCGGAGACAAACACAGAAACAAGCGCACAGTCGCTCATCAGATCGCTCACATGGACCTCAGAACGCATCGCCTCACTCAAAAACCGTGACGCAAAGCGCATCGAATCGGCAGTTTTAACAAATGCACGCTCTGTTTTTGGCCTTCGCTAACCCCTGTGTGCAAAAAATGCCAAATATGAGTACTGTTGCAAATCTAGTCACATTATTTACGGCAAAATAACATCTTGATAATGCACAACTGTTCATTATCAAGGTGCTTAAAATCATTTTTAGCAGGTTTTAATCGCTCGCAGACACCCAGCTAGGCTCTCAAAAGCTTGATTTCGCTGTTACTAAATTAGTGACAGTACTCATATTTGGCATTTTTTGCCCACGGGGTCCCGGGAAGGAACCAATACAGCTCCCCGGGACTGCTCACCTATTCGGAAATCGGTGCCCCATGGCCCCAGGAGCCTTCCATACCACATACGGTCGAAGCAAACCCCGCCGCAAAGTCGAGTGCGCGCTCGACGGCCTCGGCACCATCCTCGCCACGCTTGGCGGAATCGAGATAGCACATCAGAAACGAAGTCAGGAACGAGTCACCCGCACCCATGGTGTCCTTCATATCTGTCACTGGCTTGGCATGCTGCCGATAGTAACGCTCGCCGTCATAGGCAGTGCAGCCCTCAGCGCCAGCCGTTGCGGACACAAAACATGGGCCCAAGCCCTTCACCCAGGCAAGACGCTCGCGAATCTCATCCTCGCTCGCAGCGTCTGCCGCGCTAAAGAACGCGAAGTCAACGTAGGGAGCAATCTGCTCGTAGTACTCGTCGGTCGAATCATCCGAGAAGTCAAACGAAACGGTAATACCCGCTGCCTTCAGCTTGGGCAGCTCGCGCTCGGTAAAGCAATAGTTACCCGAATGAACCGCATCAAACTGTTTCATATACGCCAGATCAAAACGATCGAGCACATAGCGCGCATCACCACGGATGCCGCCCTCGTTAGACCCCAGAAATACACGGTCACCATCAACCACAGTAACGCGAGCCGCACCGTTCTCGCCGATGAGCTGCTTGCATTTGGCTAGCTCAACGCCCTCATCCTCAAGACTCGCAATCACATGCTCGGCAGCAGCGTCATTACCAAAGATGCCCATATACGCGGAGCGCGCGGCACCGCACTTCTTGGCATACACGGCAAAGTTCACCGCATTGCCACCCGGATACATTGTGTTGATATGCTCGTAGCGGTCGACGACGTTGTCGCCAAACCCAAGAGCGTTAACGTTGAATGTCATAGCGCCGTCCCTTTCTCGTCCTAACGAGATCGCCGTAATGGCCGCCGTGCCACCCTGGCCCTACGCAAGCTTCAGCAAATCGGGCAGCTGGTCGATAATCTTGTCCGCGGCATCCTGGCTAAATCCAAAGCGCTCCTCGCGCTTGGCAATGACTGTCAAGCCGGCTCGCTTACCCGCGGTAATGCCCGGAACGGAATCCTCAACGCAGCAGCAGCGATTCGCGGGCAGCCCCAGCAGATCCAGCGCATGCAGGTAGATGTCGGGCTCGGGCTTGCTCTCCTTAAACTGCTCGCCGCTCACCACATACTCAAAGGCATCCGACAGCCCGCATGCGTTGAGCACTTCCTCGATGCTAACCATGGGAGACGAGCTGGCAAGCGCCACGCGAACGCCACGGCGCGGCAGCTCTCGAATCGTATCCACGGCGCCTGGGTTAATCAAAGCCTGATAGTCGCGCGGACGTTTATGCGCCCACTCGTCCCAACGGGCCAACGCTTCCTCGCCAGTGAAATGCCCCTTACCGGCGCGCTCAAACCAATCGACCAGCATATGCAGGAAGAACTGATGGGAGGTACCGACCTGCCCATTCAACTCCTCTTGAGTCAGATTAAGCCCCAGCTCCTTGGCAAACGCGGCAGTCTCGCCCAAGTAGTAATACTCGGTATCGACAATGACGCCGTCCATGTCAAAGATAACGGCGTCGAACGGAAATGCGGACACGGCACCCTCCCTAACAAAAGGACGCCCGCGAGCAGGCGCCCGAATCATGCATTAATCGGCGATTCTAGCCCAGTAGCTTATCCAGCGCCACCGCAATACCATCTTCGTTGTTATTGGCGGTCACCATCTGGGCCACAGCCTTAACCTCATCGACGGCGTTGCCCATGGCAACACCGGTGCCGGCCCACTCAATCATGGACTTGTCGTTCTGGCCGTCGCCAAACGATACGACATCGCTGGCATCGATGCCGAGCTTGGGCAGGGCACCCTCGAGCGCACGGGCCTTGTCGATACCGGGCGCCGTGTACTCAAAGTACCAGTCGGCCGTAAACATGCCCGAAAGCGTCTGCTTAAAGGGCGCATACATCTCCTCGTAATGCGCCTGCAGGTAGGCCGGATCGCCCGCCGTCAGCAGCTTGTCCACGGGATAAGCGTCCACAACCTCATGCAAGCTCTCGACCTCGCGAATCTTAAGATCGCACGCGTCGCGCTCATACTTGACGATATTCTTCTGCGAGCCGTCAGGCAGCGTGATCATGCAATGATACGAGTCCTCGACATGCAGATCGCGACCGAGCGAAATCATAGGGATCACGTCAAAATTACGCAGGTGATCAATCAGGCGATGCAGCTCGTCAGCCGGCATGGCCTGGTCAAAAAGGACCTCATCGGTCTGAGCGTCGACCACATGCGCGCCATTAAAGGCAACTAGAAGACCGTCATGGTTTTGAAGGTCGAGCTCCTGCGCCAAGGCGTGCAGCCCCCATGCGGGACGACCCGAAGCCAAGATGAGCTTAATTCCCGACTCCTGCGCCGCGAGCAGCTTCTCGCGCGTACGCGGGCTGATGACCTTTTGGTCGTTGGTGAGCGTACCGTCGATATCCATTGCGATGGCTTTGATTGCCATATATGCCTCCCTGTCATTGAACAACCTTGTCTGAGCCATCATACAGAACACCCACGGCGGCTCTGTCTGCAACAGGTAAAAAGTCATATTGTCCCGAACATGAACGGGACGCCATCTCGGGGCTCAACCGTTCCAGTCAAACGCTGAGCCACCACATGCAAAGCTGGCGACACCAAGCACGACCGTTCCACGAACCTCGTTTCATCCCGTAGAAAAGAAATTTCAAAATTAGTCTTGTCAAATCAGCAAAACGAACGTACTTTAAAAACGACCGCTCTGGTGGTCATCGTTTGATCGAGCATATTCAGTTTCAGTTTTCAGCGTGTAAGAGAAGGAAGATCGGCAAAGTACAACCCCAAACGCAATGACAACTTAATGAGGTAACTGCCACATGTGAGGCGCCCGGGGCATTGCTGTCTCGATTTTGAGCACGATGCCTTCCGCCTTGCATGGGCCGTTCCATCCCGCCCCTGCAGCAACTGCCTCACGGGCTCATTGAAAACCGCATAGCACCCCAACGTCAGCACATCACCCACGGCAAGCACATCACTCACGACAACCAACACATCAACAAACAGCACGAACATCAACCGATTGGAGAAGCTATGAAAAACAACCACGCTCAAGACGGCGATAAGAAAAGCATTCTGGATGCCCGCATTGAGCGAGCATATGCAAACGAATATGACGCCGCCTTTGCCGCCGCGACCATCAAGAACTACGCGTCGCTACCGCTCGCGACGATCTTGGCCGACCACCCTCAACTGCTGAAGCGCTGCACAAAGATCATGGGCGACCCCGACATTCGCAAGCTGACAGACCCCTATGCCCCAAAACGCGACAACGATTCGTACGTTCTTACCGTAGGCTGCCTAGCCCATATGCTTACGGCACTCGACACGAAACTCAAGCTCGAATGGGAACCCGACGAGCGTCATGAACTCGAAAGCAAGCGGAACACCCTGCGCACCGCACTGTTCCTTCCGTTGGACGGCCTCAAGCGCTGCAACGTCGAGCTCAATGCACAGGCGCGGCAAAAGCCCGGGACCACGGGGCAGAAAACTCCAAGACCCCATGCGGCCATCGTCGACCGCAACCGATATAACCGCATGACCGCGCACTTTTCCGCCGAGGGAGCAGCCATAAGGACGCTGATCGACCTGCTGTGCCTCCTGAGCATCAACGAGCTATTTGAGGGCTATCTCGCCCTTGTTCCCGCGACGGCACCCAAGTCGGTAGCAAAGATCATCGAGACCTGCAGACGCCAGTTTGAGCGCCATCGCAATGGCAGCGAGATGAACGCCAGCATCGCGCAGTACTACGCGGCTCATTACAAAAATGACGGATGTGCCCCTGTCGAGCATCAGCTGCGGCTCGCCTACACCACGCCCGTCGCAACGCTCCATCGCTTTGGAGCCCTTGGCGCTTGCGAGCCGCACGAACAGGCAGCCTGCCCCACAACCGAGCTCGATCTCAGGCTCGGACGAACCCTGTAGCCCGCCAGCCCCTCCGCGGGCAACAATCCTATTCCACAACACAACCAACAGAAAGGAGTCCTCATGGACACCAATCATTCCCCCATCATCAGCCCCCTCACCATGCGTGAATCCGCCCGAGGTATCACGCTCACCAGCATTTACGATGAGATGCTCGCCCGTCGCGAGCTCTCCGTCATGGGAAACATCGAAACCCCGATGGCCCATGACCTATGCCAGCAGATTCGCCTGCTCGATGCCACCGACCCCAGCCGCCCCATCACCATATTTGTCGCCAGCGTCGGCGGAAGCGTGCGATCGGGTCTTGCGATCTATGACGCCATGCGCCTCGCATCGTGCCCCATCCGCACCGTCTGCCTGGAATTCGCCGCGTCCATGGGCGCCGTAATCTTTATGGGCGGCGACGATCGCCGTATGGCGCCCCATGCAGAGCTCATGATTCACGACCCGCTGATCCCCCAGGGGGCAGGCGGCTCGGCACTTGCGCTGCAGGAAACCAGCCGGCGTCTCATGCAGACCCGCAAGACCCTCACGCAAATCCTCTCGGACCGCAGCGGCCTCACGCCCAAGCGCATCCAGTCCCTCACTGCAAAAGACACCTACCTTTCGGCCGAGCGCGCCGTCGAGCTCGGCTTTGCCCACGAAATCCTCTCGACCACCAAGGAGGTCGCCCATGTCTAACCTCGCCAGCCGCCTCGCCGCATCTGAGCCCGCATCGTCCACCATCCTCGCCAAGGATCGAACGCTTTCCTGCAATACCCGCCAAACGGGACTCAACAACAACGCACTTGTGATCGGCCCCTCGGGAGCCGGCAAGACCCGAAACGTCCTCAAGCCCAACCTGCTGCAAATGAACGCAAGCTACATCGTGCTCGACACCAAAGGCACGCTCTGTCGCGAAGTGGGACCCGTGCTGGCAGCCCACGGTTACCGCGTGCAATGTCTCAACTTCGCCGACCTCAACACCGTCCCGGCCCTTGCGCCCGGCATCGAGCGCTGCGGCTACAACCCCCTGAGGCACATTCGCCGCAAGGCGGACGGCAGGCCCAACCAGCAGGACATCCTCTCGGTGGCAAAGGCCATCTGCCCCATCGAGGACAACAACCAGCCTTTTTGGGATCATGCGGCGGCAAACCTGCTGTCGTGTCTTATCGCCTACGTCACCGAACAGCTACCCGCCGACGAGCAGACGATCAGCTCGGTCATCAAGCTGATCGAGCACCTGCAGGACGGTGCCACGGGTCGATTGTTTGACGACCTGATCACGACCGACCCCC
>URDE01000044.1:0-13686 GCA_900546525.1 uncultured Collinsella sp. | reverse complement strand
GACCACCTGCCCGCCGCGCACTACGAGAACACCGTCGCCATTACCAATGACGGCCCGGTGATTCTTACCACGGATGCCCAGGGTGCTTGGTGTTCCTTGCAGGGCGGAGAAATGTAACAAGTTCCACTTAGATGTGGAGCCATTACGAAGATATTACGATGCGTGGATACGTATTGTAGAATACTCAATCGCTGTCGTTTTCTAGAGAAAGATGATTGCTTGTGAAGAAGGAAGACGCAATTGAGCTCGAGGGTACGGTAAAGGAACCGCTGCCCAATGCCATGTTTAAGGTCGAGCTCGAGAACGGTCATTCGGTTCTGTGCAACATTTCTGGCAAGATCCGAATGAATTACATCCGCATTCTCCCCGGTGACAGGGTTGTCGTGGAGCTTTCCCCGTACGACCTGACCCGCGGTCGCATCACCTATCGCTATAAATAGCGACACGCATACACGCTCTTTTCCGACTGCAGGCTTAGCTCAACCTACGGTCGGTTTGCGTGTGAAGACCAGCCATAGTTTTTAACGCCTGCGGCTGGGCGAGTAGATAGTAGGGAAGTAGTTTGAGCGCTACCGAAAGGAAGAACGATGAAGGTACGTCCTTCGGTCAAGAAGATGTGCGATAAGTGCAAAATCATTAGGCGCCATGGCAAGGTCCTCGTCATTTGCGAGAACCCCCGTCATAAGCAGCGTCAGGGTTAAGAGAGGAGACTACGTTGGCCCGTATTAATGGTGTCGACCTCCCGCGTGAGAAGCGCGTTGAGATCGGTCTGACCTACATTTACGGCATCGGCCGCACCACTGCGACGAAGATCTGCGTCGAGTGCAACGTTAACGTGGACACGCGCGTTAAGGACCTCACCGAGGATGAGGTTAACGCCATCCGCGATTATATCGATAAGAATCAGATCATGGTTGAGGGCGACCTCCGCCGTGAGCGCAACCAGAACGTCAAGCGCCTTATGGACATCGGCTGCAACCGTGGCCTTCGTCACCGCAAGGGCCTCCCGGTCCGCGGCCAGCGCACCCACACTAACGCTCGTACCCGCAAGGGCCCGAAGCGTCAGATCGGTGCTAAGAAGAAGAAATAAGGAGCGCTAGATAGATGGCTACTGCTAAGAAGAACGTTCGCGCTGCCCGTCTGAAGCGCGCGGACCGTAAGAACATTTCCGTGGGCCAGGCTCACATTCGTTCTACGTTCAATAACACGATCGTTTCGATCACCGATCCCCAGGGCAACGTCATTTCCTGGAAGTCGGCTGGCCAGGTGGGCTTCAAGGGCTCCCGTAAGTCCACGCCGTTCGCTGCCCAGATGGCTGCCGAGGCTGCTGCCAAGCAGGCCATGGAGCACGGTATGAAGAAGGTTTCCGTCTTCGTCAAGGGCCCCGGCTCCGGTCGTGAGACCGCCATCCGCTCCCTCCAGGCTGCTGGCCTCGAGGTCTCGACCATCCAGGACAAGACCCCCATTCCGCACAACGGCTGCCGCCCCAAGAAGCGTCGCCGCGTGTAACTGAAAGGATCGTATCAATATGGCAATCGACAGGACTCCTGTTCTTAAGCGCTGCCGTCAGCTCGGGATCGATCCCGCTGAGCTCGGTTACAGCAGCAAGAAGGAATCTATCCGTCAGCCCAAGCGCCGTCGCAAGGAATCTGAGTACGGCATGCAGCTGCGTGAGAAGCAGAAGGTCAAGTTTATCTATGGCGTTCTGGAGAAGCAGTTCCACGGCTACTTCAACAAGGCCCGTAAGATGAACGGCGTCACCGGTGAGAACCTCATGATCATCCTTGAGTCTCGCCTCGACAACGTCGTCTTCCGTCTTGGCTTCGCCCGCACCCGCAAAGAGGCTCGTCAGTCTGTCCGTCACGGTCACTTCACCGTGAACGGCAAGCGCGTGGACATCCCGTCCTACCGCGTCAAGGCCGGCGACGTCGTCGCTGTCGGCGAGAAGTTCCGTGACCTCCTCCCCATCAAGGAGGCCCTGATTTCCTCCGAGCGCTTTGAGGTCCCTGGCTGGCTCGAGGTCGATATCGAGAAGCTGTCTGGTAACGTGCTCGCTCTGCCGACGCGTGAGCAGATCAGCGGTGATATCAACGAGCAGCTCATCGTCGAGCTCTACTCTAAGTAGTCCATCCGGGCTGCTGAGGCTGGAGGTAATACATGTCAGAATTCATTAGGCCTCAGGTTCAGGTCGAAGAGATCAACGAAACCTCTGCTCGTGTCTCCGTCGAGCCGCTCGAGCGTGGCTACGGCGATACGCTGGGTAACTCGCTTCGTCGTGTTCTTCTGTCCTCGCTCGAGGGTGCCGCCGTCGAGGCCATTCAGATCGATGGTGCGCAGCACGAGTTCATGACCATCCCTAACATGGTCGAGGATGTCACCGACATCGTCCTGAATGTCAAGGGTCTTGTCTTCAGGGCTCTCGGCACGACCGACGAGGCGACCGCCACCATCTCGGTTGACGGCCCCTGCGAGGTCACCGGTGCGGACTTCTTTATTCCGTCCGAGTTTGAGCTGGTCAACCCCGAGCAGCACATTGCTACGCTCACCGAGGGTGGCCATCTCACCATGAGCATGCGCATCGGCTATGGCCGCGGCTATGTCTCTGGCGAGGCTAACAAGCGTGACAACGATCCCATCGGTGTGATCAACGTCGACTCGCTGTACTCGCCGGTGTCCCGTTGCGCCAAGCTCGTTGAGGCTTGCCGTGTCGGCCAGCATACCGACTACGACCGCCTTGTCCTCGAGATCGAGACCAACGGTTCCATCGCCCCGCGCGACGCCGTGGTCCAGGCTGCCAATATCATCAACCAGCATATGGCCGCCTTTATGAACCTTGCCGAGACCCCCGAGGTCGAGGAGGAGGCTTCGATCTTCGCTCCCGAGGTCACCAACGACAACGCCGAGCTGGACAAGCAGATCGAGGACCTGGACCTTTCCGTCCGTTCCTACAACTGCCTTAAGCGCGCCAGCATTCACTCGGTCCGTCAGCTCGTTGAGTTCTCGGAGAACGATCTGCTCAACATCCGTAACTTCGGTGTTAAGTCGATCGAGGAAGTGAAGAACAAGCTTGAGTCCATGGGCCTGAGCCTGAAGGCTTAATGCTTCGCATATTTGAGGAGAAACTAGACCATGCGTCACAACGTTAAGAAGGGCCTGAAGCTCGGCACCGATGCGAGCCACACCAAGGCCATGAAGAAGAGCCTTGCTAAGGCCCTCTTCGAGAACGACCGCATCAAGACCACCGAGACCCGCGCTAAGGCGCTGCGTTCGGTCGTCGACCCGATCATCACCTGGGCCAAGAAGGGCGACCTGCACTCTCGCCGTCTGGCTATCGCCAAGCTCGGCGATAAGCAGCTCGTTGCCGAGATCTTCGACAAGGCTGCTCAGGGCATGTGGCAGGACCGCAACGGCGGTTACACCCGCATCATGAAGCTCGGTAACCGTAAGGGCGATAACGCTCCTATCGTTATCATGGAGCTCGTCACCGAGCCTTGCACGCCTAAGGCCAAGAAGGCTGCTCCGGCCCCCAAGAAGGCCGCTGCTCCCAAGAAGGTCGAGGCTGTCGAGGAGGCTCCTGCTGAGGAGACCGCTGAGTAGACATTCTGTCTGCATAGGCTATATTCGAGGGGTACGTTCGCGTACCCCTCTTTTTTTGTCGCAATACCGTTGCTAGTTTGTTGGGAGCGCCCATGACCGCGCCGTCTGATTTCAATTCGACCCCCGAGCTCGACGCCACCCTTGTATTTCGCGTGGCCTACGATGGCTCCTCCTATAGTGGATTTGCCGAGCAGCCGGGCCAGACGACGGTTGCGGGCGAGCTGCGCCGTGCAATCGAGACGTTGCTGCGCCGCCCAATCGATCTGACGTGCGCGGGGCGCACCGATGCCGGCGTTCATGCGGTGGCTCAATACATCAGCGTGCCCGTAACGGAAGCTGAGCTTGCTTGTACGCGCCGTAGGTGGCTGAGGGCTATGGATGCCTTCCTTCCCAAAGATATCGCCATAAACGAGGTCTACAAGGCTCGTAAGGGCTTTTCTGCACGTTTTGACGCGCGCTCTCGCACGTACACCTATCGCATTGCCGACCGTGATGCGCGGCCCGTGCTGTCACGCGGTGCAGTGTGGTGGCATCGCTATCCCCTCGACGTCGATGCGATGGCGGCCGCCTGCCCTGCGCTTTTGGGCGAGCAGGACTTTAAGAGCTTTTGCAAGGTCGCCTCTGCCGTGGGCAAGCCTACGCACCGCTGCGTAATGCGTGCCGAGTTTGGCCATGAGGTCGCCTTTGGCGAGGACATCCTCACGTTTACCATCGAGGGCAATGCGTTTTTGCATTCGATGGTGCGAACCATTGTGGGCACCCTTGTCGAGATCGGCATGCATCGCCGCGATCCCGAGTGGATGCGCGAGGTAATTGATGCCTGCGATCGCTCCGCTGCCGGTCCTACGGCGCCCGCATGCGGTCTTACCTTTATGGACGTGGACTACGACCCCGCCGAGCTTGTGGTGCTCGATTAGGGAAGTGGCTGCCTGACGGCGATCTTTGTGTGCAGTGCCTGTGAGCGGGGCGTGTGCAACATCTGTTCTTGACGTGCATCGCGGCGGGCGACCGCTCGCATTAATTGACGGGGTGTACCATGAACGGCAGTTTGTTATCGGCTGTCGAGAGGACGGAAAACTTGGTTCGACGTGGTTCGCATCCGCGACTTTCGGTGATCCTGATTGTTGAGGGTTCGCCCAGTTATACGATGCGTGCTCTCGAGAGTGTCCAGAACCAAGACCTCTACGATTTGCAAATTGTCGTCGTTTGCCGCGGCGTGGTAGCTGGTGTGCGCCATTCGCTCGAAGTTGCCGCCGGCAGAGACATTCATATTGATTTGATTGATGTTGAGGATCCAGCGCTCGGTGCCTGCCTGCGTGCCGGCTTTGCGGCTTCGCGCGGCTCCCAGATCATTGCGATGAATGCCAATGAGTGGTTTGCGCCGCAGTCCCTTTCGCAGATGGTCGAAAGCTCCTGCGACGCTTCGGCTGACATCGTGTTCCCCTCTGTTTCGCTCGACCGCTACGATGCTCACCGCGAACGTCATTCCCGAGTTTTGGACGCGACTTCCGTTTCTGAAGATGAGGACCGGGCGGCTTGCCTGACCCAATTGGTTTCCTGTGGTTTAATCCGACAGACCTCTGGCGTGCTGTATGATCGCGCCCTCTTTGAGGCGTGCCTTGCGCATGGCGATGCGTTTCGCACGGTGTCTTTTTTGACGTTCGCGCTTTCGCAGGCAAAGCGCGTTTCGGGATGTGGCCGTGCCCGTTTTCATGCAGTGGCGGCGTCGATTACGGAGACGTTTGACCCCACGATGTTTGCCAGGCTTTCTGATGATATCGGGGCGCTCGACAGGCTTGCCGACTCGCTTGCCGTCGCGGGCGGTGGCGATCAGTTGAAGCTGGTCTGCCAGCGGTATTACTACGCCGGCCTGGTTGCCTGCATCGAAAATTTGTGTCTGAGCCCCCATGGGGTGTCTTCAATAGAGCGTTCGGCCCGTTTGCATGATATGCTCGAAGCGCAGCGTACCCGTCAGATGGTTGCGGCTCTTAAGGGCAATCATCGGGGCTTAGGTCTGCTCTATGGTTCGATAGCCAGCGCCAAGCCCACGCGGTGTGCGCTGTATACGCATCTGGCGGCCTTTTTCAATCGTTTGGGCGCCAGGACTGTCTAGTAGCGTGATTTTCGAAATAAATTGCATGGAATTGTTTCGAAATGCGTTCTTATTCACTAAAACCCTCAAATAGCGCTAAACTATTCAATTACTAAGTGATTGTCTCCGCCATCTTTTGGAGTGAGGTTTTGTATGGCCAAAAAACCCAATGAGCGCCAGGATGCCATCAGAGATATTGTCCGCAATAAGGACGTACGTACGCAGCGCGTTTTGGTAGACGAGCTTCGCGCCATGGGTTTCGATTGCACGCAGGCGACCGTTTCGCGCGACATCGCGGACATGGGTCTGCGTAAGCTCCCCGAGGGCATCTATGTCCTTGCCGAGGACCTGCATCTGCAGCGCATGGTTTCCGAGTTGGTTACCGGCGTGCTGCGCACCGATAATCTGGTTATGATCAAGGCGCAGCCCGGTACGGCTTCTGGTATTGCCGCAGCGGTCGATGCTGCGGAGCTGCCCGATGTGCTTGGCTCGCTTGCCGGCAACGACACGATCTTGGTCATTGCGCAGACGGCCGAGGATGGCGAACGCCTTGAGGCGCTCATCAACAAGCTGAGTAACTCTCACAAGTAGGGGAGTAGCGGTACTGCTGCTGTGCCGATTGTTGCTATAGGTAATTGCCGAGGGCGTTGACGAAGGTCAGCGCCCTTTTGCCTGCCGGCATCCGTTGCCCTATCGGTCTTGCAGCCGGGGCCGTCGTGGCGTCTTATGACATCTGCCGAAATAAAGAGGCGCCCGAGCAGCGTACGTGCTGCTCGGGCGCCTTGGTGTCAGATGCCGCTTTGCGTCTACTGGCCCGTAGAGGGGTCGGGCGTGGGCGTAGGATCGGGGGCGGGCGTCGGCGTGCCACCGTCGCCACCCGTGCCGCCATCGCCACCCGTGCCACCGTCGCCACCTGTGCCACCGTCGCCACCTGTCGTGCCGCTATCGCCGGTGGTGTTGCCGCCCGGGGTTTCAGTGGTCGTGGTTGTCGTTGTCGTTGTGGTGGTCGTGGTCTCTTCCTCTTCTTTTCCCTCGTCTTTATCCTCTTCGTATTTCTTTTTGTTGTTTGTGCCGTAGAACTTCCAGACGTTATTGTTCTTGTACGTGGGAGCCGTTCCGGTCGGGAATTCCTCGCGCTCGGTGCCCGCAAGAACGGTGTTCATGAACTTCTTAAAGACGGGCAGGTTGGTGCTGTCGCCCAGCAGGTCCGAACCGTACTTTTGGATGGGAATCTCGCCTGCGGAATAACCGGTCCACAGGGCGCATGCCAGTTGCGGCGTGAAGCCGCAGAACCACAGGTTGGTGGTGTTGTCAGTGGTACCCGTCTTGCCGGCATAGGGCTGGTTGACGCTCAGCGCGCCGGCGGCACCCGTGCCGCTGCCCTGCATGACGCCGGATAGAACGTCGGTAACCGCGGCAGCCTCGCCTTCGGTGAGCACCTGCGTGGGATTGTCGGTGTGCTGGTACAGAACCGAGCCGGTACGCGAGTCGATCTCGGTAATGGCGATGGGCTGACGGTAGTAGCCACCGTTGGCAAACGTTGCGTAGGCCGATGCCATCTCGAGCGGTGAGATGGACCCGGTGCCGAGCGTCATGACGGGAACGTCCTCGATATTGTCCTTGGCGGGATCGATGCCGAGCTTTTTGACGAGCGACATGATCTTGTCATTGCCGATGGCTTCGGCCACCTGAATGTAGCCGGTGTTGGATGAGTATGCCGTTGCCTGCTTAAGCGTGATGTTGCCATAGCTCTGGTTGCCGTAGTTTTGCACCTCGGTCGTGGTGCCCTTGGCCTTGAGCGGCGAGTTGCAGTTGAGGGTGACGTTGGGGTTCATACCGTTTTGGATGGCAGTTGCCAGCGTAAAGGCCTTAAACGTGGAACCCACGGGGCGCTTTGCCGTAGCGTGGTTCACGTGATTCTCGTCGGCGTTGTAGTCGTAGCCGCCCACCATGCACTTGATGTAGCCGGTCTTGG
The DNA here is from genome assembly GCA_900546525.1 of uncultured Collinsella sp. Classification (GTDB taxonomy): domain Bacteria; phylum Actinomycetota; class Coriobacteriia; order Coriobacteriales; family Coriobacteriaceae; genus Collinsella. The sequence goes on along the minus strand of URDE01000044.1, from coordinate 6,022 downwards.
GGTCAACGACGACCATGCCCATGTCCAGGCCGTCGAGCGAAAGCGTGTCGAGCTGCGAGCGCACGGCCTCCTCGGCCACCTGCTGCATGGTGGGGTCGATGGTGGTCTTGACGGTCAGACCGCCCTTAAAGAGCACGTCGGTGGAGAACTCCTGCTCAAGCAGCTGCTTAACGTAGGCGACAAAGTAGGGCTGAGAGTACACATCGACGCCACTGCCCGAAATCTCGGTCACGTTAAGCGTGATGGGCTCAGCCTGCGCGGCATCGTGCTCTTCCTGCGTGATGTGGCCTAGACGCAGCATGTTGTCCAGAACCTTGTTGCGGCGGGACAGCGCCAGGTCGGGATTAACCGTGGGGTCGTACTGCGAGGGCGAGTTGGGAAGGCCGATGAGCAGCGCGGCCTCGCTCAGCGTGAGGTCGGCGGCGGTTTTGGACAGATAGGTCTCGGCTGCGGCCTCGATGCCATATGCTCCATGGCCGTAGTAGATGGTGTTGAGGTACATCATGAGGATCTCGTCTTTGGAGTACATATCCTCCATCTTGATGGCGATATAGGCCTCGCGCACCTTACGCTCGATGGTCGAGTCGAATTGTTCCTCCTGCAAGATGGTGTTGCGAACCAGCTGCTGGGTGATGGTCGATGCGCCCTCGTGGCCGCCGGTGAGGGTTGCCACCGATGCGCGTGCAATGCCCCAGAGGTCGATGCCGCCATGCTCGTAGAAGCGCTCGTCCTCAACGTCAACGGTGCCCTGCAGCACGTACGGGGACACTTGGTCCTTGGTGATGGACTTGCGGTTTTGCGTGTAGAAACTCGCAATGGTATTGCCGTTGCAGTCGACGATGTCGGTGGGCTCGCTCACCAGATACGCGTTGGCATCGGTGTAGTCGGGCAGATCGGACAGCCAGCGATTAACGTTGCCGATCATGCCGATGCCAAACGCTACGCCCGCGATAAGCAGAAAGCCCAAAAACGAGAGCAAAATCATGGGAAGGGCATGCGTCTTAGAGCGACCGCGCCCCTGTCGTTGGCGAGGACCCATATATTGACCTCCAGGTATGTCGTGCCAGGCGGCAGGTATGCTGTCGGGCAGGATGGACATAAGTTATTACACGATAAACCAATCGGGGCACGCGGGGCCTCGTGTATGCTGGTTGGCAGCAATTTTCAGAGTGAAAGCACACCTTGGCAAGGAGTTTACTGATGGCGATTCGGCCGATGGAATCGAGCGGACAATGCGAAAGCGAGTTGGCGGCGGCTGAAGTGGCGCTGCCCGAACTGCTGGCGCCTGCTGGCGGACTCGACCAGATGCTCGCGGCGATTGCGGCGGGTGCCGATGCCATCTATGCGGGGCTGGACGGATTCAACGCTCGAGTGAGCGCGCATGGCTTTAACGATGATGAGTTCGCGCGCGGTTGTGCCGTGGCCCATGCCCATGGCGTGCGTGTGTACGTGACGCTCAACGTGTTCGTGTTCGATGATGAGCTTGCCGACGCCGTGGCGTTGGGGGCGCATGCGCACGCTTTGGGTGCCGATGCGTTAATTGTGGCCGATGCCGGGCTGGCCTGTGCGCTTCATGCGGCGATTCCGGGGGTCGAGATTCACCTGTCCACTCAGGCGGGCGCTCATAGCGAGGGTGCCGTGCAGTTGGCTGCCAAGGAGTTGGGCGTTGAGCGCGTGACGACTGCACGCGAGCTGAGCGTGGCGGAAATTGAGACGCTTTGCGCTACTGGTGTGCCCATCGAGGTATTCTGTCACGGCGCTATTTGCATTGGATACTCGGGTGCGTGCGGGTTCTCTGCCCTTCGACGTGGCCGCTCTGCGATGCGCGGTGATTGCACGCAACCGTGCCGTCTATCCTATGACTTGGTGGACGAGGCGGGGCAGAGTGTTGTCGCTGTCGAAGGGGATCGCCTACTTTGTCCGCGTGACTATCTGGGCATCGCGCATCTGCCCGAGCTTGTTGCCGCCGGCGTGGCATCGCTCAAGATCGAGGGCCGCATGAAGAATCCCGACTACGTCTTTAACGTGGTAAGGGTGTGGCGTCGGGCGCTCAATATGCTGCGCGACGGCACATGGGATGCCGATGCGGTGCCGGCGCTTGAGCGCGAGCTGGGAAGGTCGTTCAACCGCGGCTTTACCGATGCGTATCTGCGGGGTCGTTCGGGCGCCGAGCTCATGAGCTTTGAGCGCGCGATCAACCAGGGCGTGCGCGTGGGCCACTTGGTGGCGGTGGGTCACGAAGAGGTGACGGTTGAGCTTGATGCCGCCGTGGCGGCGGGCGATACGCTCGAGATCCGATTTTACCCGGGTGCCGACGCGCGTCCCGATGTGCCCAAGCGCTGGCCACAGGTGCCTTGCCCCGTGGATGCCGCTGCGGGAGAGCGCATCGTCGTGCATTGCAAACGCAAGGTGGACGCGGGCTGCGAGGTCTATCTGATTCGCAGTGCAGGCGTGCTGGGGCAGACGGCAACGGTGTTGGAGCGCATGCGGGTCGAGGCAGATGCGGTCGCGCCTGCTGAGCAGTCCGTTGAGGTGCTGCCGTTTGAGGGCGTTCTGGCAGATGGCGACGTGCCGACGGAGTTGGCGGGACCGGCGGAGCCGGCAAAGCATGAGGCTTTTACTCGTATGGTCTTTGCCTGGGAGCTGATGGATTTGGATCCGCGCGATGAGCGGGATCTGTCCGATGCGACGGTGGTGCTCGACGAAGTGTGCCGCGCAGGCGACGCCGAGCGGACTCGAGCGCTTATGCAACGTGCCGGGCGCGTCGTCTGCCGCAATCTGGGACAGGTGGCGATGGCCCGCGAGCTGGGCACGACATTTGACGTGGCGGCGCCGGTGTTCTGCGCCAATCGGGCCACGCTTGCCTGGCTGCGCGGGCTTGGCGCGGGGTGGGTATACTTGCCTGCCGAGTTGCTCAGCAATGATAGGGAGCGTATTGCCGAGCTGGCTGCTGAACCCGGCGTCTTGGGTCCGTTCGACGCCGACCGTCCCGAGCTCATGGTGTGCGAGCACTGCCTGCTGACCGCCGAGGGCGTCTGCGCCACCGATGCGACGGGGCAGGTCCGTTGCCGCGACTGCTTGCGTCGTCGGCAGGTGCGCTATCTGGTCGAGCGTGACGGTACGCGTCTGCCAGTTGCCATCGACGCATGCGGCAGGACGAGGATTTTCCTGTCGTAGATGCTGCGTCGCGTCAGTTTGTTATCATAAGAGAGTTTATGGACTTCCAGCACCGCCGTTTTCGGCGAGGGTGCTATAGCAAAAGGAGGATACCCAATGCTGTCTGTTGACGAGCAAATGCGTATCATCACCTCGGGCGCCGCGCAGATCGTTCCCGAGGCCGACCTTCGCAAGAAGCTTGAGAAGGGCGAGCCCCTCAACATCAAGCTCGGCGTCGATCCCACCAGCCCCGACCTGCACCTGGGCCACGCCGTGCCGCTGCGCAAGATGCGTCAGTTCCAGGACCTGGGCCACAACGTTACCCTCATCATCGGCAACGGTACCGCGTTGATTGGCGACCCCTCGGGCAAGAATTCCACTCGTCCGCAGCTTTCGCAGGAGCAGATCGAGGCCAATGCCGAGACCTACGTGAGCCAGGCCATGAAGATCCTGGATCCCGAGAAGACCACCATCGTGCACAACGGTGACTGGATCTTGTCGATGGATCTGGCTGGTCTGCTGCAGGTGTGCTCCAAGTTCACCGTCGCCCGTATTCTTGAGCGCGACGACTTTACCAAGCGCTACCAGTCTCAGACGCCGATCGCCCTGCACGAGTTCCTGTATCCCGTGATGCAGGCATACGATTCGGTCATGATTAAGGCTGACGTGGAAATGGGCGGCACCGACCAGCTTTTCAACCTGCTCGCCGGCCGTGAGCTCATGGAGAAGATGGGCATGGAGCCCCAGATCGCGCTCACCATGCCGCTGCTCGAGGGCACCGATGGCGTCCGTAAGATGTCCAAGTCCTATGGCAACTACATCGGTCTGACCGACGCGCCCAAGGATATGTTCGGCAAGACCATGTCCATCCCCGACGAGATGATCGGCAAGTACTACCGCCTGGCGAGCTCGCTCACTCCGGCCGAGGTCGACAAGATCGACGCTGCCCTGGCCGATGGCTCTGCCGATCCCTATGAGCTCAAGCGCGCTCTGGGCCGCGACCTGTGCGACACCTACCACGGCGCCGGTGCCGGCGACGAGGCTCAGGCCGAGTTCGACCGCGTGTTCAAGGAGGGCCAGCTCGCCGACTTCCCCGAGAAGCATGTTGAGCTGACTGTTAACGACGAGGGCCAGATTTACCTCGCCGGTCTGCTCAAGGACCTGGGTCTTTCGGCGAGCGCCGGCCAGGCCCGTCGCGACATCGACGGCGGCGGCGTCAAGATCAACGGCAAGGCCGTGGCTCCCAAGAGCTACAACATCGACCCCAGCGCCCTCAAGCTGGGCGACACCCTCTCCGTGGGCAAGCGCAAGGGCTTCAAGTTGGTCTAGCAAGTAGGTAAACCTGACATGTGCAATAGGGCCGCAGCCGGGATTCCCGACTGCGCCCTTTTTAGATGATCCCTTGGGGACGGAGGAAAACGGATCACCGAGGGGGTCGGTTTGGCCCGGTGATCCGTTTTCCTCCGTCCCCAAGGGATCATTTGGCAGTGCCGTTAAGCGGAAGGGGTGTTATCGGCGGCCTCCTTTTGGGCATACAATGGCTATTGGTTTGCTGCGGTGAAGGCCTGTCCGCTCCGCAGCTTTTTTCTACGGTTAAAGGAGTATGTATGTCCGTTGAGGTCATGAGGTCTGTGATCGAGGCCGCCGAGGGTCGTGTGCCCGTTGACACGCTGTTTGCCAACGCACAGATTGTCGATGTGTACGGCCAGCGCGTGGCGCCCGGTAGCGTTGCCGTCAAGGATGGCGTGATCGTCGGCGTGCTCTACGACGGTCGCGACGATGCCGCCGGCACCTACGAGGCGACCGAGGTCATTGACTGCCAGGGCCGCTATCTCGCCCCCGGCTTTATCGACGGACATCTGCACATTGAGTCTTCGAACATCCGCCCTGCCGAGTATGCGCGCATGGCGGCGACGCGCGGTACCACCACCGCTATTGCCGACAGCCACGAGATCGCTAATGTTTCTGGCTTGGACGGCCTGCGCTTTATGATCGAGGACGGTCGTCGCGCTCCTATTTCCATCAAGTACATGATGCCTTCGTGCGTGCCCGCGCTGCCCGACGAGCAGGCCGGTGCCGTCATCACCGCTGCTGATATGCAGGCGTTTTTTGCCGAGCATCCGGGCGATGTCTTTGGCCTGGGCGAAATGATGAACCTGCCGGGCGTCTTTATGGCCGATCCCGAGACCTGTGCTCGCATCGACGCTGCCAACCAGACGCCGTCCAAGCAGGTTGACGGTCACGCCCCGCTCGTTGCCGGCAAGGACCTCAACGCCTATGCCGCAGCAGGTATTATCGCTGACCATGAGTCGACGATTCCCGAGGAGGCACTCGACAAGCTGTCCCGCGGCATGTACGTGATGCTGCGCGAAGGTACGTGCAGCCATGACCTGGCCAACCTGTCTCCGATGTTGCTGGAAAACCCCGCCCGTGCCCGCCGCTGCTGCTTTGCGACCGACGACCGCGCTCCCTCCGATGCGCTTTCGACCGGTATGATCGACAACGCCTGCCGCGTGGCTGTCGAGGCCGGCATCGACCCGGTGGTCGCCATCTCCATGGCGTCCCTCTCCACGGCCGAGGCGTTTGGCCTGGATCACGGCTGCCGCGACCCGCACGAGCTCCGTGGCGCGATTGCCCCGGGCAAGCGTGCCGACCTGCTGGTGCTCAATGACCTGACGTTTGCCACGGCTCCGCATCGCGTATATGCCGCCGGTGCTCTGGTGGCGCAGGACGGCACCTTTGTGGGCGAGATTGCACCCGAGATGGCCGAGGTTGCGGCCCTTGCCGATGAGCTGCGCGCCTCCGTTAAGCTGCCGAAGCTATCGCTCGACGTATTCGACTATGCCTTTAAGCCGGGCGAGGCCGT